>JBDKJZ010000004.1:0-39184 GCA_039796375.1 Pseudomonadota bacterium | reverse complement strand
TGGGCCGAGGTGGAGGGGGCGGAGGTGGCGGCAAGGAGAACTCAAACGGGATTCGGGTGCGGCTGTCCACTGCCTGGTCGCCCCTGCGAGCGGGTTCAAACTGCCAGTTTCGAACCGCGGAGACGGCGGCTGCGTCGAAGTCCTGTCCCCCGCTGGTGCTGACGGAGACTTCGCCTACGCTCCCGCTCGCAAGCACTGTGACCAAGAGCTCGACGCGCGCTTGTTGGCGCGCTGCCAGTGCCGCCGGCGGGTAGGTGGCTTCTGAGGACAGAACCACGCGCGGCGGGGTGACGGCGATGGCCGCCGAGGGCGCCGGATCGCTGAGCACGGTCTCAGGCGTTTCGGCCGGCGCGGGTGGAGGTGCCTCCTGTGCCGCCGCGGGCGAAGCGCAGATCACGCATACGCAAAGCGCGGCGCCAACCGCCAAGCCTGAGGGCCACTTGGGTGCTTGGTGTCCGCAAGGCGGACGCTGATCGCTGAGGCTGGACAGATGTCCGTGCTCGCATAGCGGGATTTTTTGTTTCATATCGTCTTCGCTCCGGTTCTGGCTTTGATCACGCACGGCTACTACCCGCGAGGCAACGGACCCCTCGGCGGTGGTCACGGAGCCGAAGCTTTGGGGCGACTCGGTGCGTAGCGCGCACCGAATTGCAAGGGTCTTCCTTGCGGCCATGGTGCACTTGCGCGAACGCTCGTTCACGCGGTCTGGATGCCCTACGCCTAGACCGGAGGAGACGCTTTTGGCGCGTAAGCGTAAATAGATAGGGTGTACCGAGAGTCCGTCCCGCGCAGCACTAGAACCGCCTCGGAACCTACCCACGCGACGGGCGCAGCGGACACCGCGAACGCTCCAGCTAGAAACGTCCGCTTGTTCAGCTCGGAACAAGTCAGGCAAGGTTCATGGCCGTGGCCCGCGTCGCTGCTGGCTGCGCTGAGCTCGACCACGCCCGCTGACTCTTCAGCGTGCGTAGCGCCGTGACTGTCGTGGCCGTGTTGGTCGACATGCACCCACGCCGCTCGCTCAGGACAGAGCACGTGCTTGACCAGCATCAGGTGGAAAGCTGAAGCGAAATTCGCGCAGAGACACAACACACCCACCCACACCGTCAGCTGCCGCTGCAGAGTTTGGCGCGGACCGACGCCAGCTGTGGGGGACTGTGGTCGCATTGAACCCTTGCTTAACAGTCAGGACTTGTAGATGCAAGTGGGTTGCATCAGTCGAGGCGCCAGCCCAACCTCAGCGACCTCGGCCGAGCGCGTGAGTTTGGGCTGGCGCAAACATCCACTGAAGTGTTCAGGCCCGGGGTGCTTACCGCTTCAGCCCGCGAAGTTGGCCGCTAGGCGCGCGCCCTGGTAGGGGCGATCCATGATGCGTATTACCCTTGGCTTGATGCTCGCCCTCAGCGTTTCCGGATGCATTGGACAGCACAGCTCTGGGCAGAGGCTGGTGGACTCGGCGCGGGAGCTAAATGAGGCGTCGCGCTTCGGGCGTATGGACGTCGCGGCGGAGTACGCCGCCAAGGGCGCCGAGCGCAGCTTTCTTGAGCGCCGCAGTTCGTGGGGCAATGATATTCGTGTCGTTGATATCAACGTAGCGGGCATCGAACCTACGGATACTGAGAACGCCATCGTCTTGGTCCAGGTCGCGTGGACACACATGGCTGAGGGCACGCTGCACACCACAACGCTCAAGCAGTACTGGGAAGAGCGTGCGGATCAGGGCTGGCGTCTCGCGCGGGAACAACGCGCTAGCGGCGACGCGGGGCTGTTCGGTGAAGCGTCTAGCGCTCCGCGGCAGAAGCCGCAGGAGGATGTACACTTTCCCTCTAAGAGCCTCGGCGCATCCCGCGCTGCGTATTAGCGCGGGACGTCCGGTCACTTTTCACGGCTCTCGCTGAGAGGGCCGCGAACTCAGGTGTTACTTCTTTTCGGCGCGCTCGGCTCGAGTGGCCTCAGCGCGACGCTGCTCGCGCGCTTTGAGCTTAGCCTGCGACTTACGGCGCCTCATCTTCTTGGACTTTCTTCTATCAAAACGAGCCATCTGGTTTCCTCGACTGAAGAGGCCTGAGCGACCTCAATAAACGGTGTTGCGGCGGAATGGCATACTGCGGGCTGCTGACAAAGACCAGTCCTCTGTCGCAAATTGAGGCAAAGTCAGCTGCACAGGGTCATGGACGCAGGACACAGCAGGCGGGGCTTGGTCTACCAGCACGTTAGGGCCCGGCCTGACAGCGTCGCAGACTCAGCCGGAGAGCGCGTCGTCGAGCTCGTTCTCGCGATCGCGAACTTCTAGGCGGTAGCGGCTGTTGGACGTTTCGATGTAGAAAACGTCGCTTTCGGCGATACGCATCACCCGTTTTACGGGGGTCGTCACGTATTCGTGCATGCCATCCGAGAACTCGATCACCACCACCGAGCCTTTGCGAGGTGCGCGAACGAGCTTACCAGCGACCGCCCGGGAGCCTCGACCCATCTTTCGGAGCACAACCTGCACGACTCAAACCTTAGCAACGCACTGGAATGCGCGCACCAGCTGTTTTGTATCCAGCGCAGCGAATGAGCCTAAACGCCGATTTCTGCTCGGTATTAAATTGTGCTCCCCCCCGCAGGCGCACTTCTGCAGACATGCGGTCGGCGTGTTGCAGCGCCCGTTTCCCCGTTTTGAAGCTGCGCGTTCAGTGCCGCCTCACCCGAAGAAACCAAGTTTCGGTTGGCTTCAAGGACGTGCCACCCCAGGACGCCCCTTGTCAGCGAAGTAGGCACGGAGCACGTCTCGGGCGAGGTCTGGCCCCTTGATGTTCCAGACGGGTGTGTTCACGACCAACGCGGCAATTGCTACCTCGGGAGCCTCGGCAGGCGCGAACCCGACAAACCAGGTGTAGTGCCTATTTTGCTCGTGTCGCGATAGCGTCCCAGTTTTTCCTGCCACGACGATGTTTGGCAGGAAGGGACGCCCCTTGCGATCGAAGAACGCCTTGTGAGCAGAGCCGTCCTGGGTGGTCTGAACCATCATGCGGGTCAGCTGGACCGCGGTCTCGGGTTTGATCGCCCGTCGGATGATTTCCGGGTGTTGAGGGAGCTCAAGTAACGCTTCGCCGTCTCTTTCGATGCTGTGGACGATGCGCGGTTTGAGCGTTTTTCCGCCGTTCGCGATGGTCTGCGCGAGTGACGCGCCAGCGAGCGGCGACAGGCTGCTGTGCCAAAAGCCCGCTGATGCGCGGGCGAATTCGAACGGGTCTTCAGGGAGCTCGATGAGCGGCGGTTCGTTGACCAACTCAAAGGGGACCTCAGAGCCGAAGCCGAAGGCGCCCGCCATGCGCGTCAGTTGTTCAACGCTCAGGTTTTTCTTTGCCAAGCGCGCGAACACGACATTTAAGCTTCGCCCCATCGCAGTCGCCAGGGTCGCGCACCACTTGTCTCGCGCCGGATCGTCTTCCAGCTCACCGGCTGAAATGCGGCTCTTTCCGCCGTGATAACACTGTTCAGTGTCTGCGCTGAGTCCGGCCATCTCGACCAACGCTGCCGCGGTCACGAGTTTGAACACACTCGCCGCCGGCGCCTCGGCGCGTGCGTTCACATCGAACAGAGGCCCGCTGGCGAGATGACTGGCGTATACGAGCACCTGGCCCGTCTTCACGTCCATCAGCACAACGCCTGCTTCCGGCGCGCTGTGGCGCTTCATTAGGCTCGTCGCCGTGCGCTGAAGATCCGGGTCCAGGGTCAAGACCGCTCGGCGCGAGTCGGACAGCGGGGCACTGACCCGCCTGGGGTGAAGCTCCAGCCGGGTGAGATCGAGACCTTCAAACAGCGCAGGTTCAGGCTTCGCCGGGACCTCGTCCAGGACGACTTTGGACAAGCTGGCGGTCACTTGAGTTGGAGCGACGCTCCCCATCACCACGGGGGCGAGCGCCGCGCAAATTCCGAGCGCGACTCCAATTCCGACCCATCTGCTCCAGGAGCCCATGGGTCCCGTTAGCCACATTCACATCGATTCGGGCAAATTCTAGGGTCGGAGCTTGCGGCGAGGGGGGTCTTGGTCCTTAAATGGGGCGTACTTGGCGACTACGAGCACGAACACACCGGCGTTCAGCGCCAATATCGAAATCGCGAACCCGAGGGTGCTGATGGCCATCAGTGGTCCGCACAGCCAGCTGCTCGTCGAGGTGGCCAAACAAACTGGCGCGCTGGTCAACCTGCGAGGGAACACACTCTTGTTGTCCGGAGCGGAAGCGGACGTCAGGGTTGCCGGGCGGTTCTTGGAGGGGGCGATTCATTTGGTGAGCCACGGAGTCGTCGTCGGGGCCCACGACGTCGCGCGATCGATTCGAAGCCTGCGGCAGGACCCGGACGTCACGCTCGGTTCGTTACTGGATGATGCCGTAGGCCTCAGCGGCCAGCGGCGCGTCGTCCCCAAGGGTCCTGCGCAGCGCGCCTATATCGCCCAAATCCGGGAGCACGATCTGACGTTCGGCATTGGGCCCGCCGGAACCGGCAAGACCTACTTGGCGATGGCGATGGCGGCGCAGGCGCTCGTTCAGAAACAAGTGAAACGCATCATCCTAACGCGGCCCGCCGTCGAAGCGGGGGAACGGCTCGGCTTTTTGCCCGGTGATCTAGCGGAGAAGATCAACCCGTACCTGCGGCCGCTCAACGACGCGCTGGAGGACATGGTCGACCTCGAAAAGCTGGAGAAACTGCGAGCGCGGAATCAAATCGAAGTCGCCCCTCTAGCGTTCATGCGGGGTCGCACGCTGAACGACGCTTTCGTCATCCTGGATGAAGCCCAGAACGCGACCAGCGAGCAGATGCGCATGTTCCTGACCCGACTCGGTCAAGGCTCGAAGGCGGTCGTGACCGGCGACATGACACAGACTGACTTACCCAGGGGGGCCCGAAGCGGACTGCGTGAGGCGGTGAGCCTGCTGACCGGGGTCGAGGGGATAGCCGTGTGCCGCTTCGCGGACGGCGACGTGGTTCGGCATCCGCTCGTTCAGCGCATCGTTGTGGCTTACGAAAAGGAAGACCAACGCCGCGAAGCCGCGAGTTTGGCGCGCAGAGCTGAGTTAGACACCTTGTCGAAACGAGATAGCGCTCCAACGCCAACGGAATCTGCCCCGTCGTCAGCTCAGACCCCGATCTAAAGCAATTGCATACTGTGCGGGCGCGGCTCTCTCGCCCCACGCGACAAACGGTCCTAGAGTAGGCGGAAGTTTCGTGATATCGGAGCGCCCATGCCCGATATCATCGACGTAAGTGCACGGGAAATCCTCGATTCCCGCGGAAATCCCACGGTTGAAGCCGAAGTTCACACCACCAGCGGCTACGGTCGCGCGTGCGTGCCCAGTGGAGCCTCCACGGGCGAGCATGAAGCGGTGGAGCTCCGTGACGGCGATAAGAAGCGCTACCTCGGGAAGGGCGTGCTCAAGGCCGTCGCGAACATCAACGAGAAGCTAGGACCGGCGCTCGAAGGCATGGTTGCGCTTGATCAGGCTGCGATTGATGCCCGCATGATTGAGATCGACGGGACGCCCAACAAGAGCAAGATGGGCGCCAACGCGATCCTCGCTGTCTCGATGGCGGTTGCTCGCGCTGCAGCCGATACGCTGGGTGTTTCGCTGTGGCGCTACCTCGGTGGTGCCCAAGCTCGAGTCTTGCCGACCCCGATGATGAACATCATCAACGGTGGCAGTCACGCTGACAACGGGCTGGAAATCCAGGAGTTCATGGTGATCCCCCATGGATTCGCCACCTTCGCCGAAGCGCTGCGCTGCGGCACTGAGATCTTCCACGCGCTCAAGGCCAACCTCAAGGCGGACGGCCTGACCACGGCCGTAGGAGACGAAGGGGGTTTCGCGCCTCGCCTGGAGAACAACGAAGCCGCTCTGCAGCGGATCATGGCGTCGATCAAAGCCGCAGGCTACGAGCCCGGTGCTCAAGTGGGCATTGCGCTCGATTGCGCAGCCAGCGAGTACTGCAACAAAGAAACCAAGGCGTACACCTTCGACAAGAAGACCGTCTCCTCGGAGCAATTGGTCGAGATCTACGCCGAGTACTGCCGGAAGTACCCGATCCTCAGCATCGAAGACGGCCTAGATGAGAACGACTGGGAGGGTTGGAAGAAGCTGACCGACAAGCTGGGTTCGTCTGTGCAGCTGGTAGGCGACGATTTGTTCGTAACCAATCGTCAGCGCCTAGAGATGGGCATTGAGCGCGGCTGCGCGAACTCAATCCTGATCAAGCTCAACCAAATCGGTACCCTGACGGAAACCCTCGAGACGATTCGCATTGGTGCCAACCACGGCTACCGTTCGATCATCTCGCACCGCTCTGGTGAGACCGAAGATTCGTTCATTGCGGACCTCGCGGTGGCGACCAACGCTGGCCAAATCAAGACCGGCAGCTTGTCGCGCAGTGACCGTATTGCAAAGTACAACCAGTTGCTGCGTATCGCAGATGAGCTTCAAGACGCTCAGGTCTACGCCGGCAAGGGTGTGTTCAAGCGCTAAGGCGCTCTAGGCGCTAATGGCAAAATCTAAAGTCGCGGTCATCAAGGTTACGCCCAAGAATATCTTGGGCGACATCGAACGGTTATGTTCCCTGGCGAACATGTCGGCAGCGCTCGATAAGAGCGCGACCACTATCCTCAAGGACAACATTTCCTGGCACTTTCCGTTCCCGGGCGCGAACACCACGCCGTGGCAATTGGAAGGCACCATCTTGGCTCTGCAAAACAGCGGGTACCCCGATATCAGCTGTGTCCAGAACAAGACCGTGGTGACCGACGCCTTTAAGGGTGAAGACCTGAACAACTACGTTCCGCTCTTCAAGAAGTACAAGATCCCAGTCTTGTTCAATTTCCGCGACGGAGACATGAACTGGGTCGAGCATCGGCCGAAGGCGAAGATGCATGTCCTGCACAACATTTTCCCCGAGGGGATCTTCGTGCCGGACTACTTCTACGGCAAGAACATCATCCACCTCCCCACGGTGAAGTGCCACATCTACACGACCACCACTGGCGCGATGAAGAACGCCTTCGGCGGCTTGCTCAACACCAAGCGTCACTACACGCACAGCTGGATCCACCGCACCTTGGTCGACCTGCTCGCGATCCAGAAAGAGCTGCACAGCGGTCTGTTCGCGATCATGGACGGCACCACCGCTGGCAACGGCCCGGGTCCGCGCACCATGTTCCCCGTGATCAAGGACTACATGCTGGCCAGCGACGACCAGGTGGCGATTGATGCGGTCGCCGCCAAGATGATGGGTTTTGATCCGCTCAGCCTTGAGTACATCAGCGTGGCGCACGCTGATGGTCTGGGCTGCGGAGACCCCCGCGACATCGAAATCGTCGGTGACGACATTTCGAACGAGAGCTGGGGCTTTAAGGTCGGCGACAATGGTGCTAGCCGCGTCGGCGATGTGATGTGGTTCGGCCCCTTGAAGAAGTTCCAGAAGCTGTTCTTCCATACGCCGCTGGTGAAGGTGTTTGTCGCCGGTAGCGAATTTTACCACGACTACTACCGCTGGCCCCTCAAGGACAAACTGGTCTTCGAGAAGTGGAAAGAAGAGACCCACTGGGGCAAGCTGTTCGCCGCCTATGAGCGTGGCGAGAGTGACACCATCATTGAGCAGCACAAACAGCGCGTCATGGACGCGGAGCCTCAGTAGGCCCTTAGCTCTAGCGTTTTCTCGGACGCCGCGGATCTAGCCCAAGCACGGTCAGCGGCTCCTTTGAGACACTGAAGCGAATGGTTTCCCCCAGACGCACGCGGACCCGCTTGAAGGGGCCGTCCAAGAACATCCAGCCCTCGTTCATTTTGTTCACGACGGATAGCTCGCGGCCGCTCTCGATGATCAGCTTCTGCATCCGGTAGGGCTGCGCTTCCCCCTGATACGGCTCGCGGACAACCACCTGCAAGTGCTGCGATTTTAGGGGCAGAATACGTCCACCGGCGGAACGCAGCGCGCCGGTCGAGCCGGCGGCGGTGCCCACCCAAAGCCCACTGGAGCGCTGCTCTTCTCGCCGCGCACCGTAGCGCAAGATGTACTTGGTCGTTGCAGCGGGGATTTCGTGACAGAACAGCGCCTCATTCAGAACGCGGGTGGATACCGCCCGGCCTTCCACTTCGACCTGCATTCGAGCGAGCACGACGCGGCGTGCCTTTCCGGTGAGCGCGCTCCGGACGAGCTCAGCGACGGTGCGCTTGGTGGCTGCGCAGAAGAAGCCGATGCTGTGGTCAGGCGCGCTGTTGACTCCCAAAATCGGGATGTCGCCAATGTTGTGGGATGCCGCGAGTAGGGTACCGTCCCCGCCGACCGTGATTACTAGGTCGGCGTCGGCAGCGTCGAAGGCGTTTTGGGGCCCGTCTACAGTCCACGCTTGGACTCCGAGTTCATCCAAGGTCTTCGAGACCGCCTCGATGGTCGATATGTGAGCTTCGTGCGCTCGGCGCCAGCGCCGAACACTTGGGTCCGAGCGTCGAACGAGCTCTCGGGCGCGCGGGTCACCGTCTTCTTCAACGAACTTGGTGTACGCTGAGCGTTTCGCAACTACGACCACCCGCGGGCGCTTCTCCACGTTAGTACCCTCTCCCCGCTGAGGAGCACAGCTCAGCCAGGCGGCGCAAGCCGAGCTCCGTTTTTAGGTCAGGGATCAGGCCCTGCCGACACCAGTCAAGGGCGACCGCCAACGAAGCCGTGACGATTCGCGCGTTGTCTTCCAGGACGGAGCCATCCAAGCCGGGGGACCCGCGCGTCCCGGGCTCGACCTCGACTTCGAAGAACAGCTGACGTTCGTGGATCATCCCAGGGACCGGGTACATCGCCGGTCCAAGCGCGCGGATTTTTTCTAGCGGGACACGGAAGCCCAGCTCTTCTTCTAGCTCCCGAGCGGCGCAGCGAGCGGGCCCGTCACCCTCGACTTCGTCGGGTTCAATCAGGCCGGCTGGCAACTCCCAGAGTGCACCGGATGCGCCAGGGGCTTCACTGACCATGGGGGGGCGCAAGCTGCTCCGCAGATACACCCGCGTTTCGCCGTGCCATTCGAAGTGCGCGACGATCACCGCTGCGTCGACGGCGCGTCGTGTCACGCGATCGTACTCGAAGGGAGTGCTGGGCTGACCGTTGAACACTGCACGGTACTCGCCGCGAACGAGTCGCAAGAAGCCGGGTCGCTCAAGAACGGGCGACAAGTCGCGAATCAACTCGACCGAGATATGTGGAGGGGCCGGAAGCTCAGCCGCGAGGTGTTGCGCGTGAGGGTCGACAACGGAGAGGTCGCCACTGGGCTTCGACATTGGAGGGACGCTAACACTTCGGCGGGCCGTCGGGGAGGCACTCCGTGTTACAACCGGCGTCCCGTGGCGAACTCCCCCCAAATCCAGGCGTGGCTGGTCGACTTGGACGGCACGCTCTATTCACCCAAGCCGCTCAAGGCTCTAATGGCGCTTGAGCTGCTCCTCTTAGGCGCGTGGAACATCCGCACGCTGCGTGCGTTCCGAAAGCAGCATGAGCGATTGCGGGCGGAAGCCGTGCAAGCGCCGAGCCCGTTCGCCGAGCAAGTGGCACGGACCGCGTCCGAGCTCTCCCTCTCCGAAGAGCACGTGAAGCAGGTAGTCACACGCTGGATGGTAGAGCGCCCGACCAAGTGGCTGCGCCTGCTCGCACGCAAGGGATTGCTTCAGGAAATGAACGAGTTTCAGGCACTCGGGGGTCGGCTGGCGCTGGTCAGTGACTACCCCGCCCGTCACAAGTTGCGCGCGTTCACACGCGACGTGCACTTCGACGTGATCGTGGCCAACGGCGAAGACGGGGGCCCGTCACGTCTAAAACCCGATCCCGAAGGTTACCTGCTCGCCGCGACTCGGCTAGGGGTAGCACCGGCGGCTTGCTTAGTCATCGGCGACCGCGACGACGCTGATGGCGCGGCGGCGCGCGCCGCGGGAATGCAGTTTCGCTGGGTGCGCTAGCCCGAATCAAAGTCTTGAGGTTCGGTAGGAGGCAGCCAGCTGCTCCGATCGAGAATCAAAGCGCGCTAGAGCAAACCCCGTCGCCGTGAGCCATGGGTGAGAGGACTGCGAGGTCAGGGTCGTTGTGGGTCGGTTCGGGGTCGGTGACTCGGTGCGCGTCCTGCGGGCGTACCAGGTCAGGAATGCGCCTTGCCCCGCGCGTTGAGTTTGGCTCCTGCGACGCGTAAGCCCTTAAGGGACGTGGCAGCATTGGCATTGTGCCCAACGCGGTAGCGCATGCGGCGCCATGGACAGTGGTCATACAAAGTTTTGCTCGAGTAGGACGCTCGACGGAGGAAAATCCGGCCAACCCACGGTCACGCCGCTGTCGATCGTCGATCACTCTTCTTTCTCAGCAAGGGTGGCCGGATCCGAGGCAGCCCGACGTCCTTGGGTCATGTATTCAACCCTGCAATCGGCATGGGACGGGCCCGCCCCTGCTGCAGAAAGCAACAAGACTATGACCTCATCGAGCACTCTGAGACTTGCGGGGATTCTACTCACCCTGCTCCTGAGCAACACAGGCTGCGACGACAAGGGTCGCGGTGGGGAACCTTCGGTTGCTCCGGAGAACGGGGATATGGACGGGGGTGGCGGTCAGCCAGGATCTGATACTCAGGAGAACGGGGATGTAGATGGGGGTGGCGGTCAGCCAGGATCTGATACTCCTGAGAACGGGGATGTAGATGGGGGTGGCGGTCAGCCAGGACCCGACAATGCGCCACCTGACAGCGACAGTGGTCCTCCAGAGGCTCCTGAGCAGGACAAAATCCCCGCGTACACGATCCCTGCGGACTACGAACCTCCGGTGTGGAGACGCGAACCGACCGATGTCCCGTACTTCGAGGGGCTGAAAATTTTCCCGGAAAACGTTCGTCTTCCGATAGGGACGTCGATGACCTTTCGCACCCACTTGCACTCAGGGGGAGGAATTCTGGAGATAAGCTTTCGCAGCGCATGGAAAGTTAGTGCCCCCGGGATCGTGGATGTAGCCGTAGACGCCGTCTCCTGTGATGAGCGGTTCGAGCCCAACAGCACATGCCTGGGCGAGGTTACCATTACCGGCAAGGCCGTCGGCACGCTGGAACTGGCCGCGCAGCTGTACGGAGCCGAGGTGCCCTACGGCCCCGATTTGCCCCAGAAAGAACGGGGCATCACCCGGATTACAGTGACGGATGATAGAGTCGAGTCTATCACTGTCTCACCAGCGAAGGTCAGCGCGCTGCTGGGTGGCCGAGCGCAGTACAAGGCGGAAGTCAAGTTCGCTGACGGGACGTCGCTCGATGCGACGAACGTCGTCGAGTGGAACACGACGGATCCGCGTGTTGAGATCTCTAACGAGCCGGGTACACGGGGCAGCGCGCGTTCGTTCGTCCTCGGCGGGGCAGAAGTCAAGGCCACCTACGGAGGAGTGACAGGAAGCGCGCAGTTCAAGATAGACGATAGCAACACGAAGATCGACTATGTCCTGATCCCAGAGAACGCCGTCGCTCGCGTGAACCAAACAATCCGGTACATTCTGGAGACCCACTATCCTGGTGGCTTCGTACAACAAAATTCCGATGCCCGGTTCGCCACCTCGAACTTTGAGGTCGCGAGCGCAGGCGGGAGCGTGTTCTGCAGGGGGACTGGCACGGTGACGGTCACCGATGCTTATAGCTTAGGCGCGACCACCCAACTGACCTGTCGACACGAGCGCGTCGAAGTCTCGCCTGTACGGTTGACGCCTAGCGACGCAACAATATCTGTGGGCGAAGAGATTCTATACAAGTGCGCGACGCTCTCGAACGACGGGTTAATGGGGGAGAGCTTCGACGTCAGAAGCAGTCACGCCAACATTGCCTCGGCGAAGGAATTGGGCTCAACCCGGATGGTTGGACGCTCACCGGGGTCACTCAGTATCTCTTGCCACGTGGATGGCAGAGAGATCCAAACCAGTTTGACGGTAAAATAGCAGAGCCCGCGTCGGCTGACTTCGCTACGGCTCCCGCACGCTCTGAAGGCGCTGGCCACCGTCGCGAAGTGGCTGGGGCAGTTCATCTCGGTCGACGAATGTGGTGCCCTCATGGCGCCACTCTTCGTGGACGGCGACGAGCAGACGCGCCAGCGCTCCGGTCGCTTCCTCACGAGCAGGAAGGGGCAGTTCTGCGAGGTCGAGAAGAACCTCCCCGTCCTCGACGACCCGCTGCTGCAGAAGCGTTTGTGGGAGCTCAGCCTCGAGCTGTGCGGTAGCGAGCAGACACGCCGCGCCGCCGAGCGCCTCAGCTGGGAATGACGTCAAGGACTGAAAAGCTGTAAAACTAGCTCTGTGACGTCGCTCTAGCCGTTCATAGCGGGATGTCCCAGGGCCTCACCGGAGCTAGCTCCTAGCTCCCTATCAGTTCCCAAAGTTCACGGCGGGGAGCCTGACGCCCATCTCGCCGGCTTCATCGCCGCGGTTTTTGGCGTCGCCGAGGCCAAGTTGGCCCCATAAGTTGTCTCCCCAGCACTTCAGCGCGCCCTTGTCCAGTAGCGCGCAGGTGTGAGCGGCTCCCATTGCCACGAGGTCAAGGGCGGTCCGTCCGGCGCCGAGATCGACAGCAGGGAGGTCGTCGCCCATCTCGCCGGCTTCATCGCCGCGGTGCTTGATGTCACCGAGGCCGAGTGCGCCGCCCCAGTTCCCTCCCCAGCACTTGACTTCGCCGTTGTCGAGCAGCGCGCAGGCGTGCGTTTCGCCCCCGCTGAGGTCCAGCGTGGTCCGTCCGGTGCCGAGGTCAACAGCGGGCAGGGCATCCCCCATCTCGCCGGCTTCATCGCCGCGGTTGTTGATGTCACCGAGGCCAAGTGCGCCATCGCGGTTGTCTCCCCAGCACTTGACTTCGCCGTTGTCGAGCAGCGCGCAGGTGTAAGGATGGCCCACGATGAGGTCTATGGCAGTGCGTCCGGTGCCGAGGTCAACAGCGGGCAGGGCATCCCCCATCTCGCCGGCTTCATCACCGCGGTTGTTGATGTCACCGAGACCGAGTCTGCCCCTGGCGTTCTCTCCCCAGCACTTGACAGCGCCATTGTCGAGCAGCGCGCAGGTGGCTCGTGCCCCTGCGGAGAGGCCCACGGCGGTCCGTCCGGTGCCGAGGTCGACGGCGGGCAGGGCGTCGCCCATCTCGCCGGCTTCGTCGCCGCGGGTGTCGGTGCCGCCGAGGCCGAGTGCGCCGTCTTGGTTTTCTCCCCAGCACTTGACAGCGCCATTGTCGAGCAACGCGCACATGTGCCCAGCACGGGCGGTGAAACCTAGGGCGGTCCGTCCGGTGCCGAGGTCGACGGCGGGGAGGTCGTCGCCCATCTCCTTGGCGTCATCCCCACGGGGGTCGGTGTCGCCGAGGCCGAGTTGGCCGTGGAAGTTGTCTCCCCAGCACTTGACTGCGCCGTTATCGAGCAGCGCGCAGGTGTGCCCGTAGCCTGCGGTGAGGTCCACGGCGGTCCGTCCGGTGCCGAGGTCGACAGCGGGGAGGTCGTCGCCCATCTCGCCGGTTTCATCGCCGCGGCTATTGGCGTCGCCGAGGCCGAGTTGGCCGTATGCGTTGTAACCCCAGCACTTGACCGCGCCGCTGTCGAGCAACGCGCAGGTGTGGGCCTCCCCTGCCGCGACCACACGGCGGTAACAGGAGGTGTCTGCGCCCGAGGCCACGTCCCCAGCGGCGTTGTTCGTGCCCGCTGTGCACGCGACACACGCGTTGGCAACGACGTGTTCGCCTGCGCCGCAGAGCACTGGGTTGCACTGCGTGTCGTCACCCGCTGCGTCGGTGCCGGGTTCGCTCGTGGTGCCTGCTGCGCACGGGACACACGCGTGGTCCACGACGCGCTCCGCGTCTTTGCACAAGATCGACTCGCAGCGTGTGTCCACTTCGGTGGGGTCATCGCCCTTCTTGTTGAAAGTGCCCGGCGCACAGCGTACGCACGCGCCAGCCCGCACCCGTTCGTCCTTGGCGCACAGCCCCTGTTCGGTGGTGGCGGCGTCCCGTCCGCCGTCCGCCATGTTCTCGCCATTTCCGCGGTCCAAATCCTTGCATCCCACAAGACACTCAAGGACAAGGACGAGCCATGCGCTCTCTGACACCATTTGTTGGACGCGCATGGCCCGACGCTATTGCGCTTGTATCATGGGGTCAATTCTGATCTTGTTGCGCCACCCGTGCCCGTGCCGCTCCGCCCGTGCCGCCCAGGCCCCCGCCGGTACCGTCAGGCTCCAACCCTGGACCGCTGAGCGTACTGGTGCAGCCTCCTAGACCCAGCAAGCCAAGGGCGAGGCCCACACGCAGGTGAACGCGTCGGGAGCGCACGTCAGCCCTTAAGCCCGTTGAGCGGACCACACGTGGGTAGCCAACCGAAGCCCGGCGCTTCGACGCCCACGGAGTGCAGCAGCCACGACTTTTACGCTATGCTCGGCGGCAGTGCCGCACAGCCAGTCCTATGAAGGCTTCATTTTGCTGCGCCAGTGGCGTGATACCCATGAGGGTATCGTTTTGGAGATCTGGGCCGCCACTTGCGACCTGCCGCTACACATTACCTTATCCGGCCAAGAGGCAGTGATGTTCGCCAAGCGAGGAACAGCGACGAGCGCGTCGCGCGTCAAAGCGGTTGCCCTGCAGAACCTGAATGGCGAGGCCGTCGATGCGCTGTACTTCCGCACTCAGCGCGAACTCGTGACGGAGCGAGACCGCCAAAGGCGTCTCGGGCAGCTCCCCTATGAAGCAGACATTAAGCCTATCGACCGATTCTTGATGGAGCGGTTTGTCACCGGCAGTATCCGGGTGACAGGGACGAGCGAAGAGCGCGGTGGCGTCCGTCATTTTGACAACCCTCAGGTCAAAACCAGCGACTTCACGCCACATCTCAAGGTGTTGTCGATCGACATCGAGACAGCGGGCTTCACAGGCCCATTGTTGTCTCTTGCTCTGGCGACCCATGAAGCGTCGCAAGTGTTTGTCGTAGGGCAAGGTGCGGCTGCGCCCGTAGACTTTGAAGATCCAGACGTGAGGTGTTATCCGAGTGAAACCGCAGCGCTGCAGGCGTTTATCGCTGCAGTGCAACGCATTGACCCGGACGTCATCATCGGCTGGAACGTCGTCGATTTCGATTTAGACTATCTAGCGAAACTCGCGACCCGCCTAGGGATTCCCCTCAGCCTAGGACGCGGCGGAGGAAACGTCGAAATACTCTCACCGAAAACCGTGAATCAGCCCACCGTTGCACGTATTCCGGGGCGGGTCGTGCTCGACGGCATCGCCACGCTGCGAAGCGCGACTCTACAATTCGAAAGTTTTGCCCTCCAGGACGTCGCGCGTGAACTACTCGGCCGCGGCAAAGACGTCGCCCACACGGACGACCACGCTGCGGAAATCATGCGCATGGCCGCCGAGGACCCCAACGCGCTCGCCCGCTACAATCTCGAAGACTGCCGGCTCGTGCTCGATATTTTTGCGAAGGTCCGGTTGATTGACTTCGCCGTTGAGCGACAGCGACTCACGGGCTTGCCGATGGACAAGCAGGGCGGCGCAGTCGCCGCGTTCGATCAACTTTACCTGCCACGTTTACACCGGGCCGGCTACGTCGCGCCTAGTGTGGGTGACCGCGGCAGCATTCCCAACAGTCCTGGCGGTTACGTCATGAACTCGGTGCCCGGGCTCTACAAGAACGTCATCGTGCTCGACTTCAAGAGCCTCTACCCGAGTATTATTCGTACGTTTCTCGTTGACCCCCTAGGACTTGCGCAGCCTGGGCTACGTCCTGTCCCCGGTTACGATGGTGGTTCGTTCGCCCGCGAGGGGCACATTCTACCGAGCATGATCAGTTCTTTATGGACAGCCAGAGACCAAGCCAAGCGCGAGAAAAATGCGCCGATGTCCCAGGCAATAAAGATCATGATGAACTCTTTCTACGGGGTTCTCGGCACTCCAGGCTGTCGTTTTTTCGACCACCGTTTGGTTTCGTCGATCACGCGACGGGGGCATGAAATATTGCAGCGTTCCCGCGCCTTCATTGAAGCGCGCGGACTGCAGGTGATCTACGGCGATACCGACTCGCTGTTCGTACTGCTTGATCAACAGCTCGATGCCGCGGGCTGCAATGCACTGGGCGCTGAACTAGCGCGGGCACTAACTGCCTACTTCGCAGTCGCTCTACGCCAAGAACTGGATATCCAGAGCCACTTGGAGCTCCAGTACGAAACACACTTTCAGCGCTTTTTAATGCCCACGATGCGTGGCTCAGACGTCGGCACGAAGAAGCGCTACGCCGGCTGGGTTCTGAACACCAGTGGTAAGTTCGAAGTGCTATTCAAAGGGCTAGAAGCCGTCCGCACCGACTGGACGGCGCTGGCTCGCAGCTTTCAGCGAGAGCTATTTCGGCGAGTGTTCTCCGATGAGCCCTACGTAGACTACGTGCGGGAGGTGACTCGCAGAACGCGCGCTGGGGACTGCGACGCAGAGCTTGTTTACACCAAGCGCATCCGCCGACCCATCGAAGAATACCTGCGCAACGTTCCGCCCCACGTGCAAGCGGCGCGCAGGCTCAAGAACCCCGGCAGGCGAATTTCCTACGTCGTCACGGTTAGCGGCCCAGAGCCAGCCAGCGCCTTCACCTCACCCCTCGACTACGAACACTACGTTACCCGTCAACTCGCCCCCGCCGCCGACAGTCTGCTTTCGTGCCTCGGCACAAGCTTCGACGAAATTGCCGGCCGCCAAATGAACCTTTTCTGACGGCAGGTCCCCATCCGCCCGTCCGTCGTCTCACCTTCGGCGGTGCTTCAATAGGGGCCGCCAGTGCACTTCTTCTTGGGGGCGTGAGCGTGCCTGAGCCTGCGCACCTCACCAATGCCTGCGTCGCGTGCGCAGTCGGCACTACCAACACCGCTGGCGAGATGGGGGACAATCTCCCCGCAGTGAACATCGGCACCGGACGCACCGCCCTGGCCCTCACCGCTGGGAACGCGCACACCTGCGCGCTGCTGGACAACGGCGCTGTCAAGTGCTGGGGAGAAAACGGGTATGGCACGCTCGGCCTAGGCGACCAGGCGTGGCCAACCTATCCCAAGCAGTGGGGCGAGAAAAAGAGCCCAACATTCCCCGCCGCAGCGGTAGAGGCACTACGCGTCTCGGAGCAGTACACCGCGCAGATTGCTGCCGATATCGCGGATGCCCGGCGTCGCTATCGTGCGCTGCCCGGCCGCGTTGTCGTGTTCGGTCATTCGCAGGGCGCAGCGTTCGCGCACCTATTGGCGGCGCGCTACCCTTGGCTCGTCGAGGCATACTTTGCGCGCCGTGGACCGTTACCTCACCGCGCAGGGCGTCAAGCATACGACGTTGATATTGCCCGCGGGCTCGCACGCAATGTCAACGGAGGTGAAACAGCTCGGGCGAGACTTCATCCGGCGCTGGTGTTGTGACGAGAAAGCTAGTGCAACTGCGCCCAGCCCTTGACCGCGTGCTGCCTCATACGTTCAGCGTGGACCTGGAGCGGCTGCGTCACGCAGCCCCAGGGGGAGCTGCTGGAGCAGCAGCATTTCTGCCAAAGTGATGGCGCGAAGAGCCGAGCGCGTTGGCGGCAACGACTCGCGCGACCGGACGCGAAACCGATACCGAGAGGCCGCGGCCGCCCTGCACAACCGCTTCGAATCAGCCTGCACCGCGGCGCCAACAATAGCACCTGGGTTGCAACTCACCGCTGGACATGGGTCAGGCTTTCGTCCAGCCTGCCCTTCTTGTGCCGAGTATCGCTTTCCTGGCGTTCGTCAGCGCTATCGCTCATGCGGGCTGTTCTGCGGTCGAACAGGACCCTTGGTCGCAGAGGGAAGCCTGCGACGGCCGCGAAGACGGCGCGGGTGGTGGCTATGGCCCCGAAACGGGGGAGAGCAAGCACCACGGTGTCTCCCCCATCGTCGATGAGGCGAGCCTGCGCCTCTTTTCCCTTTCGCACACTCTGCCCCGCATCGACTTGACGGTCTCCGAAGCGTCAGAAGCGGCGCTCCGCGCTGATCCCCGGACTTACGTGGCCGCAAGGTTTGAATTTGCTGACAGCAAGGGCAGGGTCGGGCCCTTGGAAATCGGGGTTCGTGCAAAAGGAAGAGCCGGGAGCTACCGGTCCTTCGATAAAAAAATGGCCTTCAAGTTGGACTTCAACCGCTTGGAGCGGGGCCAGAAGCTGTTCGGGCTCGGAAAGCTCAACCTGAACAACATGGTGCAAGATCCGAGCGGTGTGCGTGAGTGGCTCTCCTATCGGATCTTCGGCAACCAAGGCGTGCCCGTTCCGCGCACGGGCTATGCGCGCGTCTACGTGAATAAAGTAGAATTTGGGGTCTACTTGACCCTTGAGTCTACAGACGATGCTGGGTTCTTGAAAAGGCATTTCCCAAGCACGAGCGTCCTGTACGAAGGCGGATATGGGCAGGATCTGTTCGCTGGCTCAGAAGCCGAGTTTGAGGAAGACGCTGGAGCCGATCCCGAGCGCATCGCCCTCCGCCGCTTGACGAATCTGCTGGCCCAAGCGTCCGCTCAGGACGCCTACGAGTCCTTGGCGGTTGCAGTGCACTGGGATGAAGTCATCGCCGCTATGGCGACCGAACTGTTTGTGGGCCACGGGGATGGCTACGCGCTTGCTCGGAATAACTATTTTTTACACTTTGATGGCGACGGACGCGTGTCCTTGATCCCCTGGGGTACAGATAAGACCCTCACTCGTGCACGGGGGCTGAAAGAAGGTAGCGGGTTGCTCTTTTCAGCCTGCGTCGGTGATTCCGATTGTCGGAGGGCCTATGGTTTTGCGCTCGGCCGAGTTTCCCGGAATGCGAAAGAATTTCTCGCCACGGATGTTGAAGAACTCCGTGGGCTGGGCGCGCGCTTGGCGAGAGAAATGGCGACCGAGTCACGCTCGCGTCACGATCCGGGTCTCGTGAGGACCCGCGTGGAGGAAACGATTGGTTTTCTCGAGTCCCAAATCAGTGACGTTGAGGCACTGTTGGGATGTCCTAACGACAAACACGCCGCCGCCTACGCGGACTAGGAAGCGGTACTTTTCTTGGGCGGTGGGTCACCGTGCTTTGGAGAGCCGCTTCTGACTTCTTGCTATTGGTTTGGGGTGAACATTGCACTTTGGATCGTATCAGGGTCTGCGCTGAAACAGTCCCAGTAGCTCAACCGCCGCTACATCTCTTCTTGTAGAACAAACTATTTCACTGTGCGAGGCTCGGCGTATGCCCATGGCAGACGATGCTCCAACAGCGCCATTGTTCACTAGAACCCGGCCGAGTCGTCCGCTGCTAAGAGTCGCCGCCGCGGTCTTGATGTGGGAGGCCGCCGCGCTGGGGTTTGCGATCGCCGGCTATTTCTAGAATCCAGCGGCTTCGCCGGACGCCCCTTACCCGATAAGCTTTCGCAGCTTCCTCAGATTCTTCGCGACATTGTCTGACTCTAGAAGTCCTACAACCTTCAACGGCAAGCATAGCCATGGTCCAGGGTTTGCGATGCGACGTCCGCGGGCTGCGACCGCGGCGTCAAGGCGAGCAATGTACTTCGGTCGCTGCGCTTCCGGCAGCACCGCGACGTCTTGCGCCACAATCCAAGCGGCGTCGCGGGCCTTCTCAAGCTCAAAGGCAAACCACAACTCATCCCCATCAAGCAGCACCCTGTCCGCCAGCTTGAATGCCGGTGAAATCTTATTGATGCCGCGCTGAATCACGTCAACTAGCGCGCGCAAGATGCTGTTCACACGCATGAAGTCGCTCTTCAGTTCCCCGATTCCGTCCGCTCCGACTACCTCTGCACTCGCGATCCCGAGATCGAGATTGATGTGAGCATTAATCCCCAAGACAAGATGCTGAAACAGCAGAGGGGCCGGACGTTTTCCGGTATCGAAAGCGTGCTGCCAGCATTGGGTGGTGGGCTCCCCGCGATGAAACTTCGAACGCGCTTCGAAGTACCGATCACTACTTTGCTAGAAACCAGACATTTCTACTTTGCCTTGACATCAGCGGACCAATCTATGCAGATTTCGCTGCGCTAGCAGCAGCCCCGGCGTAGTACGCTACGCAAACGATCCGTTGGCGCGGGCGAGATGACGCTTCTACATTCGCGAAAAAGGTGGGTTCGATGATGGCAGCGCGTGCAAGGTTCGTTCTGTTCTGCCTCATCGTGCTGGTGCTGCCAGGCGGATTGATGGCGTTGGGGGATCCGCAGCTGGCCGAACTTGGCAAGCTCGCGCTGATCCTCAGCCCTGCGGTGGCAGGCCTAGCGCTGAACGTCGGGCTGGTAAATCGTGCCGAGCGCGTCCAATGGCGCAGCGTCGGCGTCGCGGCGCTGATCACGCTGACCATTGGGGGGCTGGCGCTGGCAGTGAGCCTTTTCGCAGGCGTGTCGGTGTTCGGTGGCGAACGGCTCGCGCCAGCGAGCGCGGCCGCGGCGCTCGGAGGGACCGCGCTGACCAGCGTGCTGGAGGAGTTGGGTTGGGCCGGAGGGGGTCTACCGCTGGCGCTTAAGGGTTTTGGAAGACGGGCGGGCGTGTTGATTCTCGGCCTGGTCTGGGCCGCGTGGCACCTGGTGCCGACTTTTATGAAGGTCGGGCTGTTCCCGGAACTGGAGGCCGCGCCGCCGCTCATGCTGGTCGCGTTCGTGGTCGCGTGTCTGATCTATCGCGAACTCCTGACGCACCTCGTTGAGCGATCGCGCTCCTGGCTTGCCGCTGCGGCAGGGCATGTCGCGCCCAACTTGATGTTCACCGGCTTCGTCTCGTCAGGGCTCGTCATTCTCGATCGGCCGGAGGCGTGGCCGTTGTTCCCTGCGCCGGGCGGGTTGGTGTTTCCGGTGCTTGCCCTGGCAGCGGTTCTCGCGCTGCGGCGCCGCGCGTCCACGTAGTGTCCAGAAACTCAGCGCGAGAATTTTTCCATGAACACTGTGGCCCTTCAGATATCCGGATAGGCATGAGGCGCGCTCTGCTCTCGGGCTCTACGCCGGTGGCGAGTTAGAAGTTGGGCTAGTCGGAGCAGCCCTCGCGTGCCAATTTCAGCACTACCTGTTGTTCCCCCGGTGCCGCTAAGCTCAGGGAACGATGAATGTCACGCTGCTGATAGACTCGATCGTACGTCAGACCACGGTCTTGATCGCGCAACTGGCGACCGCCGCCGGCTCGCGTGCGCCGCTGGCGCACACCGCCAACCAAGTGTTCTTGGACTTGGTCGCAGAGCTCAGAGCACAGGGCTTGGGGAACAAGGTCATTGCCGACATGTTCGGGTTGGCGCTCCGAACCTACCACGGCAAGGTGCAGCGCCTCTCGGAGAGCAGCACGTTTCGTGGACGCTCGTTGTGGAGCGCGGTCCTGGAACACGTCCAGGAACAAGAAACCGTACGTCGCTCCGACCTGCTGCGGCGCTTTCACTACGACGACGAGACGACGCTCAAAGGCGTGCTCAATGACCTGGTCGACTCGGGGCTGCTGTTCCGTTCCGGGCGCGGCGAAAGCACGGTCTTCCGCGCGGCCCGCATCGACGAACAAACTTTGGACTCGGAGGCCAGCGAGGAGCGCCTGCGTCACTTGGTGTGGGTGGCGATCCACGGCTTTGGTCCGCTCGGCCTTGACGAGCTCTCAAAGGTCGTACCGACAGAGATACCGCTCCTTGAGCGTGCGGTGTCGCAGCTGCTCGCAGAGGGCAAAGTGACGCGTGAGGAGTGCGCTCAAATCGTTCGTTTTAGGTCGGATCATTGCCTCATTCCGCTTGAGAGCAGTGCCGGGTGGGAGGCTGCAGTGTTCGATCACTATCAAGCGATGGTCACGGCAATCTGCACCAAACTTGCGCTCGGTCGCTCGCACGCGGAGCTGCAAGATATCGTGGGTGGCAGTACTTACCACTTCGATGTTTGGGAGGAGCACCCCCACTACGACGAAGTGCGCGGACACCTAGCTGAGCTACGCAAAGTGTCGATTGCTCTGCGCGAAAGAGTGGACGCCTACAACAATACGCACGCGCCTCCCGTCGAAGGGCGACGACGGCGCTTCATCACTTATGTCGGACAGACGCTACGTACCGCTGAAGGAGAAATTGAATGAAAACGCAAGCTGAACCGAGACTGCATCCGCGGAAGCGGCGCCCACTGGTCACGTGCGCGCTTGCTGCGCTCCTAGGCCTCGTCGGAGCAGTGGGCTGTGGTGGGAAGACAGCGACGCTAGGCGGGGAGACGAACTGGCTCAAGACTTGTACTGAAGCGAGCGATTGCGGCTCGGGGGACTGCTTGTGTGGGGTCTGTACGCAGGAGTGCAGCAAAAGCAGCGGATGTGACGATCACAGCGACGCGATCTGCAAGACCAAGAACAGCAGTTCGATCGGCGCGCAGTGCGGCGCAACGAGCCCCGAGCGCGACACGCTCTCCGGGATATGCCTTCCGGAGTGCAGTCAGGATAACGACTGTGCCTCGCGACAGAGCTGCGTCGCAGGCGCTTGCGTCTTCCAGGCTGGTAGCGGCGGCAACGGCGGTGGGGGCGAACCCACAGGGCCGGGGGACCCCCCCGGGGCGCGCGACGTCCCGAACCCAACCGGGGATTGCGCGGCGACGACGAACGGCGCTGGAACGGAGCATTCCCCCGATCCGACGGACACGTACCTGCCCGACTGCGCGCTTGAGCTGGAACGCGAGTACTATCGCGTGTTCGTAACACAAGCGGACGTGGCGTACATGATCCCCCGCCCCGACAATCACCCCACGTTCGCATCGGTCTGCACCAACCCGGAAGCCCCGTTTGCGATTGTCTTGAATCGCTACGACCTCTGCCAAAAGGAAGCGTTCTCGTCGAGCCAGGTGGACGCCGTCAACGCTATGGCCCCGTCAGACGCGCTTGCGATCGCACACTTTCTCCACGAGCGACTGGTGTTCGTCGCGACCGAGAACGGCGTAAATCCGGGCGCACGCGCCGAGGACATCTTGGAGGCGTGCAAGAGCGATGAGGCGTTCCGCACGGGCCCAATGTCAAGGCGCTGCGACTTCGAGATTGCTTCCGAGCAATCCGGCGGACGCGACGACATCGGTTGGCAACACACCGGCGAACAGGGCATTGCGCTGGCCGACAAACTGAATGAGCTGTACGGCATGGCGAATGCCGATTTGTGTCAGCGTTTAGCGAACGACGCCCACATGACGCTTCAAAGCGTCATCGAAGAGAACCGTGGACCATGCACGAATGATGACGATTGTGTGTCGGTGGCTGACTCAAGCACTTGTCACGACGGGTGCGGCGCGGTGGCGGCGATGTCCAATCTGACCGAGCTGGAAGCAGCCAAGGAACGGCTCGCTTCCGAACAGTGCGGGGGGTGGGAGCGCGCCGAATGTGGTCCTGTGATAATCCGGCCCTGTATTCAGCCGCTGCCCGCCGCGTGTGTTGCGGGGATTTGCCAGCAAGTTTCGCCTGAATAGCGAGAAAACCAGGCCCGACTCTCCAACGTGCCGGGCCATCGAGGTTGGTTCGGTCTCACCAAGAGGCAGCAGCCAGCTACCCTGCGCAAACGTTTTGTTGGGCAAGCTCGAGCAGCGCCTCGGCAGCCTCGTCGATGGTGGGTAGCGTAGACATCTCAAGTGAAGTTACGCGGGCAGCTTCTCGAAAGCCGGGATCACCGAGGACGCGCTCGATAGCTGAGCGCAACGTGGCGGCATCGGGTTTGTTCAACGCAAGGCCGGCGCCGCTAGCGGCGATGCTTCGGGCGTTAAAAGGTTGGTCCGCGCCGAGCGGGACTACCACCTGAGGGACCCCGGCGGCGAGCCCACCGAGCACTGTTCCAGAGCCACCATGGCAAACCATGACAGCAGTGTGCGGAAAGACCTCAGCTTGAGGGACCCAGGCCTCAACGCGAACATTCGCCGGCACACTTCCCAGTTTTCTTAGGTCGAAGCCGCGGCCCGTTGTTAGCAGCGCGCGAACCGGTAGCTCCCGGACGGCCGAGAGCGCTGTCTGATAGAGCTCCTGCGCCTCAGGGGCCGTCGTCGCGACCGTACCGTAGGTGATGTACACCAAGGGCAGGCCGTCAGAGTCGGGCTCCCACCCTGCAAGGGTGGCAGCAGCCCCCGGCTTGACCGGTCCGACCCGATACACGGGGCTGTTCGTGTCGGTCTCAGCCGGACCCTCGAACGAACTCGGAAACGACGTGAAAATTCTCTCGGCTCGTAGCGCCGCCCCCTCGTCGGCGCGGAGTCCAGCCGCCTGGCGCAAGCGGTCAATCGGTGCTGCGGCCAACCTGCAGATTTGTTCCTCCATCAACCGCTGGTGAACCGCGACGCGAATGTGCGGGACTCCGGTGACCTCAGCGGCGACCAACACACCAAACTCGACAGAGTCCCTGACGATCAGCTGTGGCTGCCAAGAGCGAATCGTGTCCAGCACACCGGGGAACGCGGCTTGAGCGTTTGCTCCGGCGAAGAGCTCCTGAACAGCCATCGCCGCTTGCTGCTCGACGGGCGCGAGGCGCACGCGCGCCCAAATCGGAGCCAACCCTTTGTCGCCTGGGTGCCCAAAGGGCGCATGGTTCAGACCTGCAGCCGAAACCACCACGCTCAAATCATTGGGGCCTGCCACCAGGACTTCGTGCCCCTTGGCGGCTAGCGCGCTGGCGTAGGGTAACAACGGCTGAATATGGCCCGCGCCGCGTGTTGATGAAAATAGGACTCTCACGGCTTCAGCCTAAGCGATGTGGCCTCCCCTGAGCAACCCAGCGCTGAGTCCTCGTTTCAGCGGCGCGCTGCCGCGGACGAGCCCAATAGGCGATGGGCGGAGGCCCTTTCAATTTGACGCGTCTGCCAGCGCCTTGAGTTCCCTGGTTCCACGGGTTCGGTCACTCAGGTAAGCTCCGCTTCGTGAAACTCGCCCTCAGCTACGACGACTTGTTCCTCGAGCATTTGGCCCCTCCAGGACATCCGGAGCGGCAAGCTCGGCTGGTCGCGGCGCGCGCAGGACTCGCCGCGTCCGCGTTCGCAGACGATACGCTTGTGGTTCCAGCGCGGGACGCAACAGACGAGGAGCTCTGCAGGGTGCATTCGCCCGAACACGTGGCGCGAATGCGCGCTCATGCGGGGTTCAGCGGCTACATCGACGGCGATACATTTCATAGCCCGCGTAGCTTCGATGCCGCGGTGCGAGCTTCGGGCGGCGCGGTCAGCCTAGTTTCGAGCCTGCTCTCCGGCGAGTGCGACTACGCGCTCGCTTTGTGTCGCCCACCAGGACACCACGCAACGCGCGACCGTGCGATGGGTTTCTGCATGTTCAATCACATCGCCGTCGCCGCAGCCCATGCGCTGACTACGGGCTCGGAGCGCGTACTGATCCTCGACTTTGACGTGCACCACGGCAACGGTACGGAGGACATCTTCTACGACAGCCAGAAGGTGCTCTACGCGTCGGTTCATCAAAGCCCTCAGTATCCGGGCACTGGATTGGTCTCTGACGTCGGGAGCGGCGCAGGGCGTGGATTCACCGTCAATGTCCCGCTTGCGGCGGGTGCGGGAGACGCGGCTTACGTCGAGTGTTTTGAGCGGGTGTTCTGCCCGATCCTGCGCCAATACGACCCCGAACTGCTGTTGGTCAGCGCCGGGTACGACGCTCATGCTGACGACCCCCTCGGGGGTATGGCCATTTCGAGTGACGGCTATGGGGAACTCACCCACTTGTTGCTCGATGCCATGCCGTCGCGAGGCCGCGGACGTGTGCTCTTTCTGCTGGAGGGGGGCTACGACTTGGGAGGGATCACCGGCGGTGTTTCAGCCACCTTAAGCGCCGCCGCAGCGGGTGCCCGCGCGCGCAATGAGCGAAGCCGCGCGAAGCCGCGAGCTGACATCAGCGCGACCCACCGACGCCAAATAGACCAGGCGATAACCGTTCAGTCAGAGTTCTGGAAGCTGTGAGGATTGTCGGAAGCCTGCAGTCCAAGACGCGCGGCTAGCGAACAAAAACCCACTCGTCTGCGGTCGAGAGTTTGGGCTGGAAGCGGTACTTGGCGGAACTAAAGTCCTTTAGGCCCGAAGGCTCCGTGAGGCGATTCTTGACGATGTGGCGCGCCATCATGCCGCGGGCTTTCTTGGCGAAGAAGCCGATGACCTTTGTTTGCCCATCGCGCTTCTCTTTGAACACGCAGGTGAGGATGCGCGCCTTCAAAGCGCGGCGGTCGACCGCCGTGAAGTACTCGGTGGACGCCAGGTTGATCAGTACGGACGCGCTCGGGGCTGTGTGGAGAGCTTTGAAGTCGCGGTTCAGCTGCGACGCGATGTGACTCTGCCAGAACGCGTAGAGATCTTTGCCACGCGGGTTAAGCAAGCGTGTGCCCATTTCCAGCCGGTAGGGCTGGATCATGTCGAGAGGCCGCAACACACCGTACAGTCCGCTCAGGATCCGCAGGTGGTCTTGAGCGAAGGAAAAGTCGCTCTGGTCGAAATCGGTGGCTTGCAGTCCCCCGTAAGTGTCGCCCGCGAAGGCTAGGGCGGCTTGCTTGGCGTTGACCCCCAGCGTCGGTTTCGGTGAGAAGTGCTGGAACCGCTCGTGGTTCAGGTTCGCCAGGCTGTCACTGAGCTTCATCAACCGTGCGAGCTCGGTCGTTTTCAGGGCTTTGGCGGTCTTCAGCAATTCAGCGGTATGCTGACTCAGGGGGGGGCGAGTTGCGTCGAACGGCGTTTCACGCAGTTCGAAGTCGAGCTTCTTCGCGGGGGACAAGACAGCCAACATGGACGCAAGCTAGCGGCTTAGCCGGGCTCCCGCAACGCGCCCGAGTCGCGACGCGATCGGGTTCGCTCTAGAACCATCGCACGCTGTCATCAGGCTAATAGGCTCGTGATCTCACGGCCTTGTATCGTAGACGGTATGCCGTAGGCCTGCAGCACCGTCGCGTACACGTCCGCGAAGCTCAGGTTTTCGTCATTTTGGCCAGGCTTGAACTTGCCGTCACCGCCGACCACCGCGTGAAAAATCCCTTGGCTGCCCTCGTGTTTGAGTCCGATTTCGGTTCCGATGAGGACCAGCGTGTTGTCGAGCAGGGTCTTCTGGTTGGGCTCGATGATTGAGTCCATCTTCTCCAGCACGTACGCTAGCTGGCTGACCACGTAGTGCTGATACACGCGCACCCCCTCTTCGTCGTAGTTGTGGAAGATATGGTCATGTTGCGAGCCGCCGATAGTGTCGCCTGTGAAGTCCCTGGTCCCTACTGGCGAGACGTAGTTCCCCAGGAAACGAAGTTCTTCACCCGCGCCCCCGAACAGCAGGCTTCCGAAGCGTAGTGCGTCGCAGCTCATCGCGAGAGTAAACAGATCACCGGTCATGCGGAACGCTTGCTGGGCATCTAGCCACGGAACAGCTGGGCCACCTACGGAGCCACTCGGCGCGTCGTAGAAGGTCACCCCCGCGGGGTCCGGGTAGTGGGCCACGTTCGGAAGTTTGCATTCGAGGGGTTCAAACATCGCGGCCACCTGGTCGCCGCCGAGGAGCTGCGTCTCGACTTCACGGATGGCGGTCAGGTGACTATCAATGCGCGCCTTCGACTCAGCACCCAAGAACGACCGTGGGCCCCTCAGCGTGTCGTACTCAGTTTTCACTGAATCCAACACGCTCACGTCGAGCTTTCTCTGAACGGCCAAATTGGGGTCGGGCGACGGTGGGGCAGGGGGCATCGCATCTTGCGGCTTGAGGCTCCCAAACAGATCCTGAAAGACTGCGCTCGGGCGCCGCAGGGGTATCTCACCCGGGCTCCCGTCCTCGTTCCAGTGCCGAACGTATTGGGTGATCGAGCCGGTGCGAGACCAAATCCCCGCGGACTTCGAGGCCACACTGCCGATGGTCGGCGCACCCAGGGGATGCAGGTGTTTCCTGAAGATTTGCTCCAGCGACGGGCCGCCGGCCTGTTGAGTGTTCGGCTGTTTCACACCGGTGAACTGGGTCGCGCCGACGCGAAAATGCGCTGACCCGCCCCCCTCCCCGGCAAGAGAGGTATTCTCCAGGTTTGAGAAGAAGGCCGACTTGGACGCGAACTTCAGCAGCGGCGCCAACGGGCCCAAGGCGCCCTCAGCCTGCAGAGTCGTAGAGATGCCGAGGCCAAAGGACATCGTGAGCACCCGGGTGGGCACCGCGCTGGCTTGCGCCTGCACGCTGGAACCCGTGAACTCCTCCAGCAAAGGTAACCCGATCAAAACGGAGCCCGCGCCGCGCAGGAATAGTCGTCGATTCACTGTTCTCTTCATGGGATTTTCGCGTCCTCCTACGGGGTGGGGTTAGAAACCTTCAGGGCTTGCATAGTCGGAGCGAACGCGATTGAGCGCACCAAGTGACTGAACGCACCCCCTTCTCGTATGAACTCGGCGTGCGCGGCGTCGACAGCAGCACGGTCGGCGCGGTCAGCGCGCTCAGGCCTCCGCCCTGACGCGAACTCCAGCATGCGCCTCACAAAACATTTCGACGTTTCTTCCGACGTGGAGAGCAGGTTCATTAGGTCCGGAACTCCCGCGTACTCGCCGAGTGAGCTCCCACCTGAGTCTTGCAGGTAGCCTGAAGTAAATAGGTCCTGCGCCATATCGTCCTTCGCACGATGAACACCCATCACGTCGAACTGCTCAAAAGCATACGCAATCGGTTCGAACGTCTTGTGACAAACGATGCATGTGGGCCCCGCCGCAAAGCGATACTCGGACGCCTCCTTCGGGGTCAGGCTGCCGGTGTTGCCCAGGGCATCGATCCTCTCCGGCACATTGCTTTCGGGTGGCGGAGTGACTTCCCGGCACAGCACTGCCAAGGACAAGTGCATGCTGCGACGAACAAAGTCCGTCGAGCCCATAGCCGCCAGGAACCCCGGATGGGTCAGCAGTCCTACGCGTTGTGGCAAAGCCTGGGTGTCGTACTCCTGGAGGCCCTCGCCCGCGCTGGGCAGGCCGATGAGCTCAGCGACCTTCGGGGTCAGCCGCATCTTGGTCGTCGTGAACATCTCCTGTAGGGGCGCCTCCGGCGCTCCCTCACCCGCGAGGCGGCTGAAACTAGCGACCACGCTCTGACGAAGTTCTGCAGCGAGCTCTGGCGTAGCGCCATCAAACGCCGCAAAGGAGGCCCCCGTGTAGTCAGCCCAGAACGTGCCACGGACGCGATTGAAGCGCGCGGCATCCGACATCATGCGCTCTATTTGCAGTCTCAGCTTAGCGGCATTCAGCTTACCCGCTGAATCATCCACCTCCGCGGCGAAATTTAGCAGGGCATCGTCGGGCGCGGACTGCCACAGGAAGTAGGACAAGCGCGAAGCGAGCTCGAAGCCGGTGGTTGCGCGCGCCTCGCCCGGGGTCCCCTGGGTTTCAAACTCGAGCTTGTACAAGAACTGGGGGGACTGCAGCATGGCGCTGAGCAGCCCGCGGTAGACCTGGTCGAAGGTCGCGCCCTCGACGGCGGTGAGCGTCGCGAACAGCGTCTGCAGACGAGCGGACTCTTCAGCCAGCAGAGGCCTGCGAAACAGCTTCAACCCAAGTCGGGAGACCAGCTTCGTCGCGCACGAAGCGCTCGTGTCGGCACACTGCGCCAACGCAGTCGCTGAGGCCGTGGGGTCCACCTGCGCGACGACTGACTTAGCAAACCTACCCAAGCCCAGCGCCTGTTCGCCTTCCACGATCCCATATCCGCGGTAGGGTGAGATGTACGGGATCTGACTGAGGATGGCGTCGTCAACGCTGACCCCGAGGACGTCAAGCACCGTATACTTTAGCTGCGCCTTCGTGAGCCACGCAGCGCGCGACTCAAACGCCGAACCCGGTGGTGGTGTTGGTGTTGGCCCTGTAGGTGGTGCCGGGGTGGTAATTTCCGCAGGCATCGCTCCCGCGTCTGTAGCGACACACACAGCGCGCACTTCGTCGCAGGTGCCTTCGGGGCAGTCCTCGTCAACACCACACTTGATGAAGTGTGACTCACTGCCGGTGACCTCGCCTTTGGCGCAGCCCGCAACCGCTAACAATCCTAAGATTAGAACTCGATACTTCATGATTTGTAGCCCTTGTGATTACGAGTCGGTGCTGCGCCCGGTATCTGCGGTGGGCTTCGCTCCTTCTTGAGATTGGCTCAGCCTAGAGACGAGCTTCTTTACGAGTGCCTGATAGTGGTCATACATCGCGGCTTCCCAACCGCCCGCGCTGCCCGGCGGCACGTAGAACTCCTTCGCAGAGTAACTCAGGCGCTGCCTCCCAGAGTGACTGCCCTCGAATACTGCTGGATTCTCCTCAATTGCTGGATCTTTTCTGGTAAGCGCGCAGAGCCATTCCGAACATGTCGGCTCACACCTTGTGTTCATGGCTCGAACCTCACGCTACGGCTCCTGTGGGACCCCGCATAGTGCCCAAAAAGGCATCCCCAGAGACTTGATTGAACCGCGTCCCCGACCCGGGTGTGCTCCCGCCGCAATATTGCGGCGCGGCGGTTGCCGCCCGCCTCCGGCTGACTCTCTGGCGATGAGCGGCCCCGTCTTTGGGCCAGTTGCCTAACACTAGCTGGCCGGGAGTCAGCGATTTCAGGGCCCGAAGGCCATCACATCCCCTCGAGTGTCGCGTAGCGGCAGAGATGCCGGGATCGTAAGCCAGGCTCTGCTCGATCTCAGCGACCGTGCGTTCACGACGTTGCTCTACCAGACGGTCCAGTAAATCAGACTAAATCAGGGCCGCTCCAGTTCCTCCTGCCGGACTGAAGCCCAACACATTGTTGTCTGGAACTTCGGCCCATACGCCCCCCATCCTGCCCCTGTCGTGTTTCACGTAGCCGAGGCGCTTGACGCGAGCGCGTTCTCCACGCGAGCGTTGACTTAGACGATGGACTGGATGCAGTTCCGGTGACCGTTCTTGCCACCAAGGTCCAGAATCGGTGTGGCGAGGAGCCAACCCATAACCGTCATCGGCAAGCGGCGCAGCTTCCACGGGAGTGGAGCCAGAAGTCTTGAGCATGGTCGCTATTTCACCCATCTTCGCGTTTACCAACTTGCCGTTGACGAACGTGCTCACCACGGTGCACTCGGGTTGCGACGGAGCAGCGCTCCGCATCGGGACTGGGTTGCCTGATCTGCAGTGCCGGTAGCCCGATGTCAGATCAGTAACAAACGTCTTAAGCTTGTAGCGCGCCTGCGTCGCTGGGCCGTGGCGCGCGTACGGTTGGGTGCGGCGCGGCAGCCTACGGTGAGGGGACTCGCCAAGATATTCGCGTCATTGCGCCCGGTTAGGCGATGTCGACCCTGGCTTAGTCGGACGCGCATGTTTCAGCGACGTTCCCCCTTCAAAAAGGCTGTCGAGGCGGTCGGAAATCTCGTATACGCGGAGCTTATGATTCGTCTCAGCCCGGTTTCTCAGTTTTGGCTCTGCGCGTTCGCGGCGCTCGCTACAGCTTGCGCAAGTGAGCGACCAGATTTCGGTGTCGGCGAAGCGGGTTCTGGCGGCCGAGACGGGGAAGGTGGCTCTGCAACCGGAGGGACCGGGGGCAAGCAGGCTTCTCCGGAAGACGCGGGTGCAGCAGGCTCCCGTCCAAATGGTGAGGGCGGGCACCTCAGCCCTGCACCAGACCCGGATATCTGCCGCAAAGACGAGTACGTCGACGACAACACCTGTGTGGATTGCCCCGCGGGGAGCACGAATGCAGCGGGTGATGACGCCGCTGGCGACGACACCTCTTGTAACCCCGTGCTATGTGCGGAGGATGAACACGTCGACGACAACTCTTGTGTAGCTTGCCCTGCGGGCAGCGCCAACACCGCCGGCGATGACGCGTCTGGTGACGACACCTCCTGCGATGGCACAGACTGCCCGTCCAACCAGCGCGTCGAGAACATGTCCTGTGTGGATTGCCCTGCGGGCACCACCAATGCCGCGGGTGATGATCCTGCTGGCCCAAACACCTCCTGCGACGCCACGCTCTGCGCTTTTAACCAGCGCGTCGAGAACAAGTCCTGTGTGGATTGCCCTGCGGGCACCACCAATGCCGCGGGTGATGACGCTGCTGGAGCAAACACCGTCTGCGGCGCCACGCTCTGCGCCGAGAACGAGTTCGTTCAAAGCAACGCCTGCGTCTCTTGTCCCGCGGGCACCACCAACGCCGCGGGCGATAACGCCTCCGGCTCTAACACCGAATGCTTAGACGCGTGTGCGCAAGCTCTCGGAGCGGCGAACTGCGAAGCCTACGTCAAGGCCTCCAACACCGGGGAGTTAGAATACTTCGGCTCCGCAGTTGCGCTCTACGGCGACACCCTCGTCGTCGGCGCCGAGCGCGAAGGCAGCAACGCCACCGGCCTCGGCGGCGACGAGAACAACGACTTTGCGAGCGAGAGCGGCGCCGTCTATGTGTTTGTCCGCTCCGGTTCCACTTGGACTCAGCAGGCCTACATCAAGGCCTCCAACACCGGGGCGTACGACCAGTTCGGCGTGTCGGTTGCCCTCGACGGTGACACCCTCGCCGTCGGCGCTTACGGGGAGGACAGCAACTCCACCTGGATTGGCGGCGACCAAACCAACAACTCCACCGAAAGTAGCGGCGCCGTTTACGTGTTTAAGCGGTCTGGCTCCACCTGGACTCAGCAGGCCTATATTAAGGCCTCCAACGCCGGGCAGCAGGACTATTTCGGCGGGTCAGTCGCGCTCAGCGGAAACACCCTCGCCGTCGGCGCTTACGGGGAAGACAGCAACGCCACCGGCATCGCGGGCAACCAAAGCAACAACATCGCCCCGTCGAGCGGCGCCGTTTACGTGTTTGTTCGCTCAGGCTCCTCCGCCTGGAGTCAGCAGGCTTATATCAAGGCCTCCAACGCCGAGGCATCCGACCTGTTCGGCGGGTCGGTCGCCGTCGATGGCGACACCCTTGCCGTCGGCGCGAACCGGGAAAGCAGCAACGCCACCGTCGTCGGTGGTGACCAGACCAACAACTCCGCCTCTGGGAGCGGCGCTGTTTACTTGTTTAAACGTTCTGGCTCAACCTGGAGTCAGCAGGCCTATATCAAGGCCTCCAACGCCGAGGCGGAGGACCAGTTTGGCATTGCAGTCGCCCTCGACGGCGACACCCTCGCCGTCGGCGCCGAGGGGGAAGACAGTAACGCCACCGGCGTCGACGGCAACCAGGCCAACAACTCCGCCTCTGGGCGCGGCGCCGCCTACGTGTTTTTTCGCTCTGGCCCAACCTGGACTCAGCAGGCTTACATCAAGGCCTCCAACACAGGGTTGGCCAAGTTCGGCGGTTCTCTTGCCCTCGACGGCGACACCCTCGTCGTCGGCGCCGAGGAAGAACACAGCAACGCCACCGGCGTGGACGGGAACCAGAGCAACAACGACGCGATATCGAGCGGCGCGGCCTACGTGTTTAGGCGCTCTGGCTCGACCTGGGCTCACCAGGCCTACATCAAGGCCTTCAACACCGATTCGTCGGATTGGTTCGGCGACTCCGTCGCCCTCGACGGCGACACTTTAGCCGTTGGCGCGTTCGAGGAAGACAGCAACGCCACCGGCGTCGACGGCGACCAAAACGACAACTCCGCCCAAGATAGCGGCGCAGCCTACGTCTACCGCATCGCCCTATAAGGGCTCGCGCTGCGACCGAGACGTCCCGTAGCGGCACAGCGCTGCGATCGGGTGGCAGCCATTGGCGCACAGCGTTTGGCAGTGCTGAATGGGTTGGGATCGCGGTAGGGACGGCCCTTGCCAACGCTTGGGCCGCCCCCCGCACAGATCCGAGCGAGCGGCACTACCGCACTCGGCGCCTACCAAAGGGATCACGGCAAGCAGAATTGGTAGGGCGGGCATCTCCGAGACGCCGCGTGGGGGCGTCTCGGAGATGGGTGAGGGCCAGGTACTGCCGGAGCGTGGGAAAACAAGAATCGCTTTGCTCCGAACTCGCTCTGCAAAGCCCTGAAGTGACCCGCCGCTTGATGCGGCGCGGCTCAGCTTAGGGACAGATCGGCGCGGTTGACGGGATAAAGGTCGGGATTTTCGCGGCGTCCGCTGACTTGAGCGTGCCGCCGTGAGCTTTGGCCGGCGCAGCCACTGAATCCGCAATCGTCGTGCCGGACATCTCGTCGAACTTATAGTAGGCGGTGAGACCGAGCTCGTTTCCGACCAGGGGCTTATTCATGGTGGCCGTGATCTCGGCCGCGGTGCGCGCTACGTTCCACACGCGGAACTCGTCGATAGCGCCGCTGAAGTAGCCATGTGTTGGGTAGGCGCCAATTACGAGCAGATTGACCGGTTTGACGGGAGTAGCGCCGATAGTGTTGAGCATGGTCGTACCGTTGTCACCCGTCTTCGCATTCTTCTCTACGCCGTTGACGAACAGGCGCACGGCGGTACCGTCCCAAGTCATCGCCATGTGAATCCATTGGGGCTTGTCGTTCAGCACGCCGACGTCTATGTCGTCGGCATCAAAATCGCCGTTGGTGAACGGATCGAGCGTGGCGCCCTTTGAACCGAAATCGAGACCGAAGCCACAAGCCGGTCGGGGTTGCTCGGTGCCGTAGAAGAACATCGTATTAGTGCCGCCAACCCAGTTGTCGATCGGCACGTATGCCCAGAATTCAACGGTGCGCTTGGCGTTGCCCACAGGTAACTCGGGGTCCGCGCCAAAGTCGACCTCGGCACGCGCCTGTGCGGCGTCCATCTCTTTCAGGCCGACGTTGCCGCTGAGCGAAAGTGCGTTCCCAGGCGTGCAAGGTCCTGCGCCGCCAGCTCCGCCAGCACCGCCAGCTCCGCCAGCTCCGCCAGCTCCGCCTGCCGTGCCGGCTCCGCCGCCAGCCGTTCCGGCTCCGCCGCCTGCCGTGCCGGCTCCGCCGGACCCGCCTGACGCTCCGCCTAGACCGCCAGCTCCGCCAGTGGTGGTCGTGGGCGAACCGCCTAGGCCGCCCGCCCCTGCGGTGTTTGCGCCGCCTGCGCCGCCGCCCGAGCTGCCACCGCTGCTCGGCTTCGCTGCGGGGTCATCGCTTGCGCACCCCACCGCTGCAAACGCGGCGAACCCCCCTAGGGCCGTGGCGACGATGGCGCGTCGCGTGCCGTACGATATGCCGTAGAAGTGAAAATCTCGCGTTTTACCTGTCGTCATTGGTGATGCTCCCTCGTAGAGGCTTTGCCGGCTCCCGCCGGTGGTTGATTCAACCGCCCGACTGTATCCACAGATGCGGCGCCGACTCAAGCTCATGACACAAATCGCCCTGGGCCTCCTACAAGAGCACGTTGCGCGCTCTGGAACATCGCCGCTTTCGAATAACAGAGGCTTGATTTGAGTCTACGAGTACTTCACCGGATGCAGCACGTACCGCTCGGCCCGCGCCATGGGTGTGGCCGGATCAAACTTAAACACCAAGTGTTTGGCGGAGTCGGGGGCCTCTTCGAGCTTGTCGGTCGGGTTACTGCGGCCGAGCTCGCCGCCGTCGCCATCAAATGCCCGCAGCTCGAGGGCGCCGCGATAGCCCTTGGCAAACACGACGCACCCCATCGGCGCTGGGTGAGAGCTCAGACCTCGCACCGCGATGGAAGACTGGGCGGGAGGTCCGGCACCCAGGAGTGAATTGGTTCGGTTCGAGGCGCGGCACGTGACGATGCCCTGTCGGCTGTCCTTGTTCATTGAGGCGCCAACGTAGGTCTGGTGGCGACCACCTCGGCCAACCCTCGAGCAGCGCCGATGTGAACCTGCTTCGGCGAACTCGCGCTTCCCGATGAGGCGCGCTCTGGCTGGCTGGCCCCGTCGATCCTTTCCACCTGGAGCTCTATCGTGCGACTCGTTTTCACTGCAACCCTATTCACCCTTGGAGCAGCCTTCGGCTACGGCTCTAGCGAGCTCGCGACCGGGGAAGAGACTGCGCGAGTGTTCTGTTTGAACTCATTGGTAGCCTACTGGCGCGCCGCTGCACGCTAGTCACACCTCAGGTTCATGCGAGTCGCGGGCACGTACTCGGGAAACTTGCCGTCGACGGGTTTTGACGGAATGGGGCTGTAGCGATTGTGGCCTGCGCACCACAAAGAGCCGTCCCGCTTGACGCTGCAAAGGTTGCCCACATCTCCGAATATCCGTACGTTGTCATCCCCAAAGCTTTCGTTTTTCCGGGGTGTGGGTTCAAAATAGTAGACAATGTTGTCGAGCTCGTGAGTGATAACCTTGGGAAAACGGACGAGGCCTTCCGTGTTATCTCCCCAACACCAGATGCTGCCGCCCTCAAGCAGCGCGCAGAGAGCGCTGGGGTCCACTAGCTGTTTCACAGGATCAGTCTGGGCCCCGACCAAGCTCACCCCAGCTGCCGCTACCCCAGCACCACACCTCACCCCGCTCTTCTGAACTGGCGGCAGTGACTCACTCTTTGCTGCGTGAACGCTGACTGTTGCAGGAGCCCCACATTGGTTGTGCGTTTGTAGCGCTGGCGGCGCGGGCGGCTTCAGCATCCCTTCGAACTCTGCGAGCTCGCTGCCGTGTCCAATCACCTCTATGTCTTCTAAGGCTAGACTTTTCCCGAAGGCTCTTGTCACTGCGGACGCAATGCTGTCAGCGCGTTTTTCCGAAAGGGTTTGATTGTCTGGACCTTCTGGAGACGCATGGCCAATCGCTGTCGCGAAGCCTCCGCCGGAAACAAACATCGCTCGGTCGACCGCCAAGGCTTCTTCTACGCCGGGCCAGGCGAGAGTCCAGGGCTCAACGGTCACCCGCCTGGCGTCTTGAGCACCATTTGCACTTCCCACGGCTTTCGCCGGTTGCTAGTGAGTACCGCTGTCATGTGCCGCGTTAACGTCTACGCTCGGAACTTCGCCGTTCTGTTACTGGTGATCCTTTCGTCTCTTCTGTGCACATCTCTTGCGGTCGCCGCTGCTTGTCCGTGGGCCTGGATCCAAGAGCAAACCCGGGTGCTGAAGCAGGAGCCGCTTGAGAGTATCCGGATCATAGCGGAGATCGACGCCTTCACTAAGGAAGACCTTCCCGGTAGAGATTGCCGTGCGGCTGTCAGTCAGCTGAGGACGGCGGCCAGTGGAGAGGTGGCAGCTAGCGCCGCGTTTCTGAAGGTCAACCTGAAGGGCAGTGCGGGTGTTCGAGCGAAAGAGGTTCGGGTTTCGATTGATACGGCTGAGGTTTCTAGGGACGCGTTCGTCGCGGGCCCCGGAGCGTCCGTGATCCCCGGCTCACACGATATTGTCGTTGAAGCCCCATTTGACGATGACCAGCAAGTGACGGTGGTGGAGGTTGTGCTTAATGGTCGGCCCCTGAAGCGTCTTCCGGGCAAGGACTTCTTGTTCCGTTTTAGTGCGACGGCGGCGCAGACTCACGAACTCGACGTGCGGATCTCTCTGAAGCCGCGCCGCTGCTACTTGCTGCAAGTCAAGCCAGCCTTCCAAGCGGGCGTGCCGAACGTTCCGTTGATTTTGCACGGAACGGGTGCGGGGTATCGGCTACAGCGCGGCGCGCACACGCTCGAAGCACAACGATACGCACTGGAAGTGGATACCGCCTCGCTGACTGGCGGTGATTCGCTGAAGACTCGAGCAACGTTCGAGAACGTAGACATCGAGCGAAAAAAGACGAAGGCGGGAGCCCGCTACGAGTTTACGTTGTCCTGCAGCGCGGAAAAGCCACAGAACGGTACTCTAGCGGTGCGGGTTGGCGATGAGCGGTTCGTCGGGGGTGCTTCCGCGCCGGGGCTCGCTGAGGCGGACGAACCGGCGTGCTCCGGCAACAAGTGCGGGCTCCCGACGCTCTTCTGGGTTGGCGCGGGCGTGGGCACGGCAGGCCTGCTCACTGCGGCAGTCGCCCACTTCGGTGTTAGGCAACCCGCCAAAGGCGACGCCGATGCACTGTTCAAGAATCGCGACTGCGGCAATCGTTCCGCGAGTTGCGATGACGCGACAGAACGCCGAATAACCTCGCTCTACGATGACTCGGACACTGGGGCCACGTGGACCGTTGTGGGCGTCGCAACTGCGGGGGCTGGTGCGGTGCTCGCGGTCGGCGCGCTGCTGCTGCTGACGGACGACGAAGAGCCAGACCTCGGCGCCCTAGTGGAATTGGGGCCGCTGCTCGGGGCACGTGAGTTTGGGCTTGCGGCTGCGGGTCGTTTTTAACGTTCCGGTCAGAACTAGGTCAGAACTCGCCGGACAACCCTAGGCCGGCGTGGTCTTTCCCTACTAATGGGGAGAGCAGAGCGCCCTGTGTCTGCTCCGGGGATGCGTCATCCAGCAGGCCATAAACGATTGCTGCGACACCCGCGCCGGCGAGCACGCCGAAACCGATGGGACCCCAGAGTCGCCAGCTATCCGACGAGTCGAGCTTGTCGTTCCCGTCATCAAGCCGGCAGGTGGCGGCGCCCAGGTGGCACCCGCTGTTCTCGAATATCTCAAGTCCTTCATTCTCAAGATTGCCGGCGTGGATCAGCGATGCGGCAATGCCAATTGAACCTCCGGTCGTTGCGGCCACGCCGCCCCAAAACGTGAAGTCTATGCCTGTGCCGTCGGCGTCCAGGGCTACCTCAGATTCGTTGGTACACGGGGGCTTCGCGCAAACCGGAGTGCAAGTGTCGGCGCGGCCGTCTATCGGTAAGAACGTGACGGAAAACTGCGCACGCTCAGTCCAATCCACCTTTAGCCAGCGGCTAACCTTGCCGACATGGTCGCAGGCTAGAATAGTCTCCTCCCCGGAAGCGGCAGTACGACGAATACTGGTGCGGTGCCCTGCAGGTGGGTGCACCTCGAGGATGTGCTCTCCCGGCAGAATTCGAGGCAGGCTCTCTGAGCATTGCACGCGATCCCAGTAGATGCTGTAGCCAGAGATAGTCTCGGGCTCCATGGTGATGGTCACCGACGGGTACAGCCTCAGTTCGCCGCGCGCCGGGAGCACGCACCGCTTGAATGCTTCGTCGGTCTTGGCTCGATCGACGCCCTGGCCGCCGGCACTATCCCAGCCCGCGGAGATACTCGATAGGACGTCCCAGGCTCGACCGCGCTGAAGTACAATCTCGTCGACCTCGGCTCTTGAAAGCTCCCCTCGCTCTTCAAGGCCTCGGGCCAGCTCTAGATTCGAGCGTGCGTTCATCAACAAGATTTCACAGGCCGGACCGCGACTTCGCTGGATGTATTCGTCAGTGAGCCTGGCCAATGCTCTGTAATCTTTCTGAGGCTTCGTCCACTCGCAAGCTATCGCATCGGCAGTTTGACGACGCAGCTCAGTCTCGCTTG
>JBDKJZ010000003.1:0-40249 GCA_039796375.1 Pseudomonadota bacterium | reverse complement strand
CCGAGAACGACCCGTTCGCATTATTCGAACGCCTCTTCGCAGAAGTGCCCGTCGGAGGCGTCGACGCCCTGCCCGACCCGGCGGTGCTGCGCAGGCGTGCCGAACGTCAGAGCATCATTGACGGAGTCACCGCCGACCTGAGTCGAATTCAACAGCGAGTGGGGCAAACCGACAGGTACAAGATCGAGGCGCACTTGGAACGCCTACGGGCGGTCGAGACCCGCTTGCAAAGCCCCACAGGAAGCCTGGGCGCGAGTTGCACCCCACCCAACCACCAGACCATCGTCTCGACGGAAGGCTACCAACGGAACGGCGAGCTGCAGATCGCCAACCTGGCACATGCATTTGCCTGCGACCTGACCCGAGTTGCGACGCTTCAGTGGCAAAACGGAGCGTCGGGCTACCAGTTCCCTAGACCCGGCGGAGGGATGACAGCAGGGCATCATGGGCTCACCCACAAAGTACTCACGGCCGAAGATGAGGCTGACTTGAGCACCATCTCCCGCTGGTACGCCGACCGCTTCCAGACCTTCATCGAAACTCTGAAGTCCATCCCTGAAGGCAACGGGACTGTCTTGGACAACACACTGATAGTGTGGACGAGTGAACACAACGGCGCGGGGAATCACGGCCGCACGGACCTCCCATTCGTACTCGCGGGGCGCTGCGGCGGTTACTTCAAGCCGGGGCGCTTCTTGCAATACAACAAGGCTCCGCACGCCGATCTCTATATCGCCATTGCGCACGCGATGGGGCTCACGGACATCACCCAGTTCGGGACTCCAGGCATCGCCCGTGGGCCGCTCGCCAACCTATCTTAGGTTCTACTCATGAAACCGTACTCTAAATATCTCACCGCAGGGCTGTACCTAGCGTTCGCCGCGGCGTGTAGCGAGGGCGACACTCGCTCCTCCAACCCGTCATTGCCCGCACCGGAGGCGTCGAGCTCCGCCGAGGGCGGCGGTCCGCCGATGAGCGCGGGCGGAGCTTCACCCGAGTTTCCCGCGGCGCAGGGTGGCGAAGGCGGAAGCGAACGCGGCGGCGCACCAGGCGGTTCACCCCCAGTCGCGGAAGGCAGCGGCGGACTCGGCGGTGAGGGAGGCACGCCCCCAGGCGGCGGCGGTGGAGAGTCGGTGATCGATGGTGACTACACCGAGGTTCCTGGGCCCGAAGGCAACGGGAACCACACGATTGGCCCGAGCTACCCGATGGACCCGGACCTGACGAATCGAGGAAACCCAAAAGGCCGGAGCTTCGAGTTCTCGCTGCGCCTCGCCGACAGCAAGATCCTGAGTGAGCCTGTCCGAGAGGAAGGAAAGAACCGCGAAGAGCGCAAGATATTCGTTTATGTCCCCGACCAGTACGAGGACGGTACCGAGGCACCCGTGCTCGTCATTCACGATGGCCCGTTTCAGCAAGAGCTGGTGAGCAACGCGCTAGACAACTTGACGATTTCACCTGACCCAGCACGCCGGCTGCCGCCCTTCGTTGTGGTTGGCGTCGAGAACGGTGGCGGCGAACGCGGCCTTGAGTACAACACGATGTCGGACCGCTTCGCCCGCTTCATCAACGACGAGGTCCTAGTAGCGGTCGCGAGCAACCCGGAAATCAAGACCGCGTACCCTGGCTTTGCGTTCACGAAAAACCCATGGGGACGGGCGTCAATGGGCTGTAGCTCCGGCGGGAGCGCGGCGCTATCCATGGCCTGGTTTCGTCCAGACCTCTTTCGGCGAGTGATCTCGTGGTCGGGTTCTTTCACCCACTTGGCCAGCGACACGCTGTATCCGCTCGGTGCCTGGGAGTACCACTCGGGGCAGAAACTCATCGAGAGCACTCCCAAGAAGCCGCTTCGCGTTTTCATTCACGTGGACGAGAAGGATCTGAAAGAGGGACCCGAGCGTGATTGGGTCGAAGCGAACAACAAAACCGCCGACGCCCTCAAGGCTGCGGGGTACGACTATCGCTACGTCTACAGCCTGGCCACGGGGCACTGCTGGAAACCAGTCTACGACTTAGCGATGGCGGATGCTCTAGTGTGGACGTGGCGCGGGTACCACGCAGACTGAAAACCCCGCCTGTACAGGGCCGAAAGCTGAAGCCCTGGTCCACCGCTAAGGAGTGGGTATACAGTCGGGCATGGCCAATCCGATTGAAGAAGTCCGCGGCGAGAAGGTTGTAATCCTATTCGACGCAAAGAAGTGTATCCACTCGAGGCAGTGCGTCTTGGGTCGCCCCGATGTGTTCGTGCCCAACGTCGATGGGGAATGGATCAGGCCCGACGCCGCATCACCTGAAGAAATCGCGGCGCTCGCGCTCGAGTGCCCTTCGGGTGCCATTCGATACGCGCGCGTGGACGGCGGACCGGGGGAAGCTCCTCCGATCGTCAACGTTGCGCGCGTTCGGGAGAACGGCCCCCTAGCGTTCCGCGCAGATCTCGAGATCGAAGGACGCGAAAGCACGTTCCGCGCCACGCTGTGCCGCTGTGGCGCATCGAAGAACAAGCCCTACTGCGACGGTAGTCATACCGCCGTGGGCTTCCAAGCCACGGGCGAACCTGCGACAGCAGAATCGCAAGCCCTCCCCGTTCGGAACGGCAAGGTGCGGCTGAAGCTCGCGAAGAACGGCCCTTTGCTCCTAGAGGGCAACCTTGAGCTCGTGAGTGGAACTGGTCGCACCATCCATCGCGTCACCAAGACCGCCCTCTGCCGCTGCGGGCAGTCTGCAAACAAACCCTACTGTGACGGGACCCACAACAAGATCGGGTTCCAGAGCGAAGACTCGGTTTAGGGCACGAAGCTCGAGCGGCGGTGGGCCCAGTGCGATCACTGGATGCTCCTGAAACAGTGGCGGCTGAAACGTCACCGCCGAGAGCCGCCGGAATAGATCTGCATTGCTGCTGTGTGGTCCACGCGCTGAGCTGCGTTGCAGCTGTTTGCCTGCTGTTCTGTCCCTGGCTGAGCGCGCTGTATACCCCTGTTCGTGTGCGGCGGACACGAGCCACACGAGCAGGCCGCGTTTCCTCTTTGGGTCGAATGTCTCAGTCATGCCAGGGTTCGCCGCTGTTGCAACCGCTTTCCTGTGACCTAGCTGTGTTTTTGGTTCCTTCATCGCGCGCACTGAATTTGTTCAGGTCTTGGTCCGTTCGTGCTCTGCTGTTCCGGGCCGGGCTTGCTGGAGTCGTGCTTGTCGCCACGCCAAGCTGCACGTCCGATTTGGAGCATCGTCTTGCCGGCACTTCGCCAGTAGCGGACGATACCCCAGAAGCTCGCGACGCGGGTTTCTCACCGAACGATGATATGGGCGGCGCTCCGAACGATGATATGGGCGGCGCTCCGAACGATGATATGGGCGGCGCTCCGAACGATGATATGGGCGGCGCTCCGAACGATGATATGGGCGGCGCTCCGAACGATGATATGGGCGGCGCCCCGAACGATGATATGGGTGGCGCGAGCGGTGGCATGGGTGGCGCCCCGAACGGGGGTATGGGAGGAACGGGTGGCGCTCCAGACGGTGGCATGGGCGGTGTGCCCAACGGCGGCATGGGAGGAACGAGCGGTGGCATGGGTGGCGCCCCGAACGGGGGTATGGGAGGAACGGGCGGCGCTCCAGACGGTGGCATGGGCGGCGCTCCAGACGGCGGCATGGGCGGTGTGCCCAACGGGGGTATGGGCGGCGCCCCCCCGCAACCCGTGCTCACCTTCAGTCTGTGGAGCGCTGACACCAACCGTGACTTGCCCGGCTACATCGACGTTCTAGGCGCGGTCGAAATCATCACCGGCATGTTACCCGACAACCACAATATCTCGGTGAATGTCTCCCCCGATCTCGCGGATGTTGCGGAACTAGTCTTCGACTATGACAGTGCTCTGCGATTTCGGGTCGAGGGAACCCCTCCCTATTTCCTCGGCCCCGCTAGCGTTGGAAGCGTAGGGCCCCTCGCGCCAGCTCTGGATCTCGGGGCACAGATCATCGTGGTTCACGCACGAAACAGCGACGGCGCAGAAATCGCTTCGGCCACACTCGTCATCACAGTGACCAACTGAGCTCGCCGCTGGAACTTCACGCGAAACCTCCCTGAATCACGGCTACGCGGGGTGCGCTGTATTAGCACCGTGCTCTTCCGGCTTCAGCCAGAGTTCACGCGGGGGCTCGGAGAGTCTCTTGGTCGGTCACCACCCAGTCGCAGGGCCTATCGTGAGCGCTGGTGGGAAGGTGTTCACACAGCTCAAAGTGATAGGCGACGACGACTGACTGGGAGTTGGGAAAGCGGCTGAGCATGCGGTCGTAGTAACCCGCGCCGTAGCCCAGTCGTTCACCACGCCGGGTGACGGCCAGTGCGGGCACGACGATCCAGTCGAGGTGCTGCGCCGCCGGGCAATGCTCAGCGGGTTGGCGAAACCCTTGGGCATGGATCGTGAAGTCCCCCCCACCCAAAGGAAAGCGAAACTCTGCAGCGTAGTCCCCTGCAATTCCCTCCGCCATCCACGGGTAAGCGACGCGGATCCCTCTCTCAGTCAGTGCGTGCGCTAACGGACCCACGTCGAGCTCGTTGCGCTCCAACATCGGACAAAAGGTCGCGACTGTCCGCGCACCTTCGTCGAGAATCAAACGACACAAGCGCTCAACGATCCGCTCGCTGGCCTCTTGCCGCTGCGCCGCGCTGTGCTCACGCCGACGCCGACGCGCTTCCTGCCGAAGAGCACCCTTTTCTAAAATACCTGCCGCGCCTAGTGTTGGCAGCGAAGCAGCCCCGTCGGGGTGAATGCGGGGTGGCTGCGACATGGGCCAGCAACCGTACCACGCCCCGCCGCCGCTCGGCAGAGCAAGAACCCCTTAACAACGGCGCGAAGCTGCGCGTATTTGACGACAGCGCACGGTTCGGCCAAATAGCGTCCTTGCCTGAAGACCTACCAGAGCAGTCACCCACTGCGTTGCTGTGCCTCGCGCTCGTGCCCGCCTACAACGCGGCGGAGACCATCGCGCCTCTGGTTCGGGAGCTGCTACGGCTTTGGCCGCATGCCGTGTCTGGGGTGAAAGTGCTCGTGGTGGACGACGGCTCCGACGATGAGACCGCACAGAGAGCTCAGCTCGCGGGCGCCACAGTTCTGCGGCACCCGCGCAATCGGGGCAAAGCCGATGCGCTGCGCACCGGGTTCGCTGAGGCTGCGCGCCTCGGGGCCAACGCAATCGTGACCGTGGACGCAGATGGGCAGCACCTACCGACAGACGCGGCGCGACTCGCGACCTACCCGGCAAGCGCAGAGACTTTGTTACTGGGTGTCCGCGACCTGGTGACAGCCAAGGCACCACGGGCTAATCGCTTCGGCAATCAGGTCAGCAACTTCTTTGTTTCGCTCTACGCCAGGAGGCGCTTCCGTGACTCCCAGTGCGGCCTCCGACGTTACCCGCTTGAGCGCGTCCTGAGCGCTGATGTGCGCACCCGAGGCTACGCCTACGAAACCGATCTGTTGCTCACCGCTGCGCGCAATCACTGGAGCATCGCTGATCTGCCGATTGACGTGTATTACCCGCCCGCAGGCCACGGCTCGAGCCACTACAGACAGTTCAAGGATTCCCTGCACATTGTCTGGCGGGTGGCTATCTCACCAATCACTATTCGGCCGACCCAATGAAACTCGTGCTCCGCAGGGTAGGCTGGCGAGGTGGCGTAGCGGGGATACTTGTCCTACTAGTGGCGGCGCCGCCGCTTGGGCACTTTTGGATTTCTAAGTCCACGACCCAGGCCCCACCCTCAAGCGACTCCGCGGAGCGCCTTCTGGGTCTCAGCGTGCTGCAGGAAGGGCCGGTGCGGAAGTTCGACGACTCTCTTGCGATAGAGCGCTACGTCGATACGAGCGAGCAGGTCCCGGGGAGTGGGATTCACTTGGTGAAGCTCCGTGGGGACAGCTTCAGCATTGGGTTCGCTCACGCGAAGTTGATGTATGACGCGATGCTGCGCACCGAGCGAGCGATGTGGGAGCGCCTGAACTCGCTCATCCCGAATCGTCTACTCCAGCAAGCGGTCATCGACTATGCGCGCTACCGCTACCGCGATCTTGCGAAGAGCTACAGTCAGGACCGCCTGCTTGAGCTCGCAGGGCAAGCGAGAGCATTTGCGCCTGATCCGTACGACGACCGTATCCCCACCTTCGCTCGATACCTTCAGCTCAACGCGGTCTATGATATCGCGCTGTCTTTTGAGAACACGCCCCTCATTGGCTGTACCACTTTTGTCTCGGCACCAGCAGGCGACGGTGAGAGCGTCTGGCTGGCGCGCAACTTCGACTTCGAAGCGCACCCGCTTTTTGACTATGAAAAGACGCTGTTTGTCGTCCATGAGACCCACAAGATCCCTTTTGTCTCCCTAGCCTGGACGGGCCTGCCCGGGGTGGTGAGCGGCGTGAACCAGCACGGCCTCGCGGTCGTCGCCCACGGCGCCCGCGCCGGGGAAATGAGAACCCGCGGCGAACCGGTCGTGCATGAACTGCGCCGCCTGCTGCAAGACGCTACGACCGTGTCGGAGGCGTTCGAAGCGTTAAGGGCGCATACGCCATTGGTGAGTCACATTCTCGTCTTAGCTGACCCGGGGGGGCACTTGGCGAAAGTAGAAATGGTCCCCGGTCAAGCGCCATTCATTTTAGATCTAAGGGCGCGCGGCGCAGTCACGAATCACTTAAACGGCCCCGCCAGCGTGGACCCTCGCAACCTGCGCGTCGTAAACACGACCACCACCAGTCAGCGACTCGCACGCGCAAACCGCTTGGTCGCCCCGACAGAGGGCGACCCCTCCCCGAACAGCGCCGCCGACTGGGTCGCGGCTCTGCGCGACAGGTCGTCCGCAGAGGGCGCGCTGCTCCCGCTCGGCGACCGTTCGGCGATTGACGCTCAAGTCGCAACCCACGGAATTGTGCTCAACCTGAGCCGCATGGAGTTATGGGTCAGCACCAGCCCGAACCTACTCGGCAAGTTCGCGCGCTTCGACCTACGTGCCTTACTCGACAACGGGTTTAACCCCGCTCAAGTCCGCGACGCCAGCGCGGACTTGAAGGCGGACCCGCTCCTTTGGAGTAACGAGTACAGAGAGTTCCGTAGAGAGGCGGAATTAAGGGAGGATTGAGGGGGGGGCGCTGGGCAGAGTCGCCCCGCAGGCCCTAGTAAGAAAGGGGGTGTGATTCAAAGGCGTTGGCAGGCCGATGGACCTGCTTCGTGGAATCCCCGCTCCCATCCCGCCACCAGCTGCGGCGTCGACTTCGCCGACGCGGGCGACGGCTATCGAGCAAACCCACCTAGTGGTGTTGGGCGTATGCGACGGTTGGCCCAGAAAGTAGCAATCACGACTATTCTTGGAGAGGACGGATCCGCTCACCCGGAAAGAAGAGGACAGCGCGGCACCCCAAGAATGGTTTCGACCCTGGCGTCAAATCAATGAAGCAAAGGTGCTGGCAGCCGATAGACCTGCGTCGTGGAATCCCCACACCCAACGCAGTTGGTGTACCCTGCACCAGCGGCGGCCTCGACACTCGCTGAGGCGGGGGAACCAGCGGCTATCCAGCAAACCCGTAGGGAAGTCCAGGTTTGAGCACGTACAGCTCTATCGGTATACCTGCTTGGCGTAGGGCTCAGCCGTTGAGCAGCTCTTCCAGCGAGTCGGGAGGGCCGGCGGGGGGAATCGGTGGACCACCACAGGGCTAACACCAAGCTAGCCCTTCGTGATCCCCTTACCCCAGCTGCTTGAGCATCGTTCCTGCGTCGCTGACCTCGAACTTGCCAGGCGCTTCCCGGTTGAACTGCTGAACAACGCCGTCTTCTAGCAGCATTGAGAAACGATCCATGCGGATCCCCATGTTCTTGCCCTTGTCGACGTCTATGCCCAGGGCTTTGGCAAACTCAGCGGCGCCGTCCCCGAGCATGCGGATCTTTCCGATTGCGCCCTGCTCTTTACCCCAGGCGGCCATCACATAGCCGTCATTTACCGCGACGCACCACACTTCGTCGACGCCTGCGGCACGGAACGCACCGAGTTGCTCCAAATAGCCGGGCAGGTGACGTGAGGAACACGTAGGCGTGTAGGCACCTGGTAGGCCAAACACAACGATACGTTTGCCCGCAGCGGCTTCGGCTACTGACACGGGGCTGGGCGCTAAGGGGCACGCGTCGCCAAACTCAATGGACTCATGCAGCGTGGCGTCAGGGACACGACTTCCGATAGTGATGGTCATGTCGTGGACGCTATCACCCCCCGCCCACGCCGCCAACGGGGGAGCTCGTCAGAGCCCCAAGCTGGCAAAGACCAGCGTCGCTTGGCCCGCGACGACGTGCACCCCACCGCCAGGCGCGGGAGCCCAAACGCGCAAGAAGCGAAACGGGTGCTGAGTGCGGTCACCGTCAAAGGTCGCATCGATTTCAGCCAAACAAGTCACGACGATGGTCTCTCCGTAGGGGATGACCCTGCGTTCGCTGACAACGATCGAGTGCATCGCCAAAAGGCCGCTGCTGTGGGCGTCCAGGTCTTGTTGTTTGGTGATGGCTTCACCCAGGAACGTCGTGAACACGAGCTCGGGTGCGAGCAGCTCAGCCAGCTCAGCGACATCCGAAGTCAGCATGGCTAGGCGCAGGCGCTCTTCTGCGTTTTCGATGGTGGCAAGGTCCATGGGCCGCCGAGGCTAGCTTAGAATCCGGGGAAAAACGTCGGGGACTTTTGTCAGACGCGCCGGAGCGCTTGGCTTTGGCGTGGTGGATCCACTAGACACGGAAACGCGTGCACCTGGTACTCGCGGCCGACGATTCGAGAGACGAGCTCAAGCGTGAGCTAGCCGGGGCTTTTCCGCGCCAGACTCGCGAGCTTCGGTCTGGCCTGTTCGCGTGTAGCCCGCCTGCAAAGGGCCCGGCTTCGTTCCCGTACCTCGCGTTTGCGCGTCAAGTGTTGCCCGATGCGCGCGAGGTGAGTGCGCCGTCCATTCGCACCTGGGCGACGTTACTGGTCGAGGCAGTCGCGGGAACACTGCCGGACGACGGCCCGTGGTCCCTGCACGTCTACCCATTTGAGCGTTCAACGAACATCAAGCGCGTCGGGGCGCGCGCTTGGCACAGCCAGGCACGCGCTGGCAAACCCTCACTGGTTCAGGAAGCACCCGTGCAGAGCCTCGTCGGCCACGAGCGCTGCCGTCTCATTCGCGAGGCGGTGCTTCTGCAGCTTCAGAAGAAACGCCGTCACCTCTTGCGCTCACTCCGTACGGAGACTCAGCCGTTCGCCCCGGATGAGGCGCTGGTGCAGCTGGTCTTGAGCCAGCCGGAACACGGCTTCTTGTCTGTCGCGCCAGCGCCAATGCTGTTCAAGCAGCGGCATGTGATCTCACCATTTGCGGGTGGCGAAGTAGAGCTTGCCCGCGACAAGGCAGCGCCCAGTAGAGCCTTCGCCAAGCTGATCGAGGCGGAAGCTCGCCTCGGTCGCTCTATTCAGGCCGGTGAGACCTGCGTGGATTTGGGGGCCTCACCGGGCAGCTGGACGTACGTCGCGGCGCTCCGCGGTGCGCGCGTCATCGCAGTCGATCGCGCGGAGCTTCGCGCGGATCTGATGCAACATCGGAGCGTTCGATTTCAGCGCGCAGACGCTTTCCGCTATGAGCCACCAGCGGCGGTCGATTGGCTGCTCTGCGATGTGATCGCCAGCGCGGATCGTTCCGCCGAGCTGCTATTGACGTGGCTCCGGAAGCGCTGGTGCCGCCGCTTTATCGTCACCTTGAAGGTCAGCGGCGCGAGCGGCGACGAGGTCGTGACGCGCCTGAAGCGCGAGCTCCCCGCGCTGACCAGCGAGCTCTGGCTGTTGCACCTGTGCGCAAACAAGAACGAGGTCACGGCCTTCGGCAAGATCGCCGAGTAAACACGGTCTCGGGGCCCTGCGGCTCCGAACGTCGCAGGCCGAAAGCCGACCGAGGGGCATCCGTGCATTGACAAAACGCCCTCAGGGTCTGATGAGGCTGGCCAACTACTGTAGTGGTCCTTACCCGAATCGAATTAGCCAACATGCGCTACGTCATAGCCATCGTCGCAGTCATCGCCTTGGTTGGTACGCTCGTACTGATTAAAGCCAAACAAATCGGTGTGTTAATAGGCTTCGGGGAAGCCGCAAAGGCCGCCGGTCCCCCGCCAGAGACAGTCAACACGGCCAAGGTGCGCGTCGACACGTGGGAGTCGGTGATTACCTCAGTAGGCAGCGTGCAAGCCGGCCGCGGGGTCGTGCTCAGCAATGAGGCTCCTGGCGTCATCACTGCGATTCGGTTCGAATCCGGCGCTGAGGTCAAGCAGGGAGCGATACTGCTTGAGCTAGATACCCGGGTAGAGCGCGCGCAGCTCGCTTCTGCCAAAGCGCGTACGGCACTGGCTACGACGACCCTTGAGCGCGTCAGGGCGCTAGTACAGGGCGGCGCGGTCGCTCAAGAGGAGCTGGACCAGGCCGAGTCGGCTGTCCTCACCGCGAGCGCGGACGCAGATGCCTTAGCTGCGCAGATCGCGAGAAAGTCGGTTCGCGCGCCGTTCGCCGGGCGGGTCGGTATTCGCTTGGTAAACCTGGGCCAATACCTAAACCCCGGTACGCCCATTTCAACACTGAAAAGCGCCCAGGAAGACTACGTAGACTTTGCGGTTCCGCAGCAGCGCCTCGCCGAACTGCACGTTGGACTGCCAGTGGTGTTCTCGAGCAGCGGCCAGAAAGGCCCGACGGTCTCGGGCGCGGTCGCCGCTATCGATCCCGAGGTCGATCCCAATACTCGTTCAGTGAAGCTGCGCGCGTCGGTGACAGACCCCGCCCGCACGTTATCGCCAGGCATGTTCGTGAACGCCAGCGTCCAGCTTCCAGACAAGCGGAAGGTCGTCCTCGTACCGACCACCGCGCTCATCTACGCGGCGTACGGAAACTCGGTGTTCGTCGTGGAAGAGCAGACAAAAGAGGGTGGCGACGCTCGTTTGGTAGCGCGGCAGCAGTTCGTGCGGACGGGCGAGACCCGCGGTGATCTGGTCGTTGTGGAGGAGGGCTTAGCCGGAACGGAGACCGTGGTTGTGTCCGGTGCGTTCAAGCTTCGCAACGGCGCCAGCGTTGTCGTCAATGATCACGTCAAGGTCGACGCTAAGCTGAACCCCACGCCTGAGAATCGCTGAGCATCATGCGCTGGACAGATACGTTCGTGCGTCGCCCGGTGCTGGCGATCGTCATCAACCTGTTGATTCTCATCGGCGGTCTACAAGGGATACGCTCCCTCAACGTCCGACAATACCCACGCCTGGAGAGCGCGACCGTCACTGTTCGCACCGCCTATGTCGGAGCCAACGCAGATTTGGTGCGTGGCTTCATCACGACGCCGCTTGAGCGTTCAATCGCGGCCGCTGACGGCATCGACTACATCGAGTCGCAGAGCGGCCAGGGCTTGTCGACCATCAACGTGCGGCTCAAGCTAAACTTCGATGCCTCCTCCGCGCTGTCGGACATCAGCGCGCGTGTCAACCAAGTGCGCGCAGATCTTCCGCCCGAGGCGGAGGTCCCGTCGATCACGCTCGAACCCTCAGACGCCAAGTTTGCATCGATGTATCTGAGCTTTGACTCGGACATCTTGGAGGAGAACCAGGTCACCGACTATCTGATACGCGTCGTGCAGCCGCGCTTGTCGGCGATCGAAGGGGTGCAACGCGCCGACATCTTGGGGGGGCGCGCGTTCGCGATTCGTGCCTGGCTGAACCCTGAGCGAATGGCGGCGCTCGGCGTCAGCCCAACGGTCGTGCGCCAAGCCCTGGCCGCGAACAATTTTCTGTCCGCGGTCGGCCAAACCAAGGGCGCTTTGGTGCAGCTCAACCTCACAGCCAGCACAGACTTGAAGTCGCTTGAGGACTTCAAGCAGCTGGTCGTCAAACAAGACGGCGACCGACTCGTGCGCCTACAAGACGTCGCGAACGTGGTGCTGGGCGCGGAGACCTATGACCAGGAGGTGCGCTTTTCAGGTAAGGAAGCGGTCTTCATGGGCGTCTGGGTGCTGCCCAACGCCAACTCGCTGGATGTGATTTCAAGCGTTCGAAAAGAAATCGAAACGCTTCAGAAGGAGCTACCGACGGGCATGACGGCCGCGATCGCCTTCGACGCGACCAAGTACATCGATAGCGCGCTGAACGAGGTGGTGAAGACGCTGTTAGAGACGATCCTGATCGTCGTCTTCGTGATCTTCTTGTTCTTGGGATCGCTGCGCACAGTTCTGATACCGCTTGTGGCCATTCCAGTTTCGCTGATTGGCGCCGTGCTCTTGATGTTGGTGCTCGGCTTTACGCTGAACCTGCTCACGCTGCTGGCCATCGTCTTGGCCGTGGGTTTGGTGGTGGACGACGCTATTGTCGTCGTCGAAAACGTCGAACGCCACATGCGCGAAGGCAAGTCTGCGCTCGAAGCTTCGTTGGTCGGCGCGCGCGAGCTCATCGGCCCAGTGATAGCGATGACGATTACGCTCGCGGCGGTGTACACCCCCATTGGCTTCCAAGGGGGGCTCACCGGAGCGCTGTTCCGAGAGTTCGCGTTCACGCTCGCGGGCGCGGTATTCATCTCAGGTATCGTGGCCCTCACGCTCTCCCCGATGATGGCGTCGAAGTTGCTCAAGCCACACACCACACCGAGCGCCTTGGTTCGCGCAATCGACGGCGGATTTGCGGCGCTCAAGGCGTTCTACGGGCGACTGCTCACCGGCACCCTGCGCGCGCGCAAACCCATCTACGGCGCGTGGGTGTTCCTCTCGCTGCTCGTGGTCCCGATGTACCTGTTCTCCGCGAAGGAACTGGCGCCCAACGAAGACCAAGGCGTGGTGTTCGGCGCGATCGACGTGCCAGCCAACGCCAGCCTGGAACAGGTCGTTCCCTACACGAAGCAAGTTCAAGAGATTTTCGAATCGATCCCTGAATACGACCATAGCTTTCAGCTCACGTTTCCGAGCGGCGGCTTCGGTGGACTCTTGGTTAAGCCGTGGGACAAGAGGCAGCGCGACATTTTCCCAATTCAGGCAGAGGTGTTCGGCAAGCTGACCCAAGTCTCAGGCGTGCGAGCACCCGCGTTCCTTCCCCCCGCTCTCCCCAGCCCCGGGCTCTTCCCGATTGAGTTCGTGATTTCTTCCACCGCCGAGCACGACGAGATCGTGGGCTACGCTCAGGTGCTCGCGGGTGAAGCCATGAAGAGCGGCTTGTTCGCCTTTCCGCCGATCATCGACGTGCGCATCGACCAGCTTCGGACGGAGATTGTGCTCGATCGGGATCGCGTCGCGACGATGGGCCTGACTATGCAACAAGTTGGCGCGGATCTCTCGGCAATGCTCGGCGGAAACTTCGTCAACCGCTTCAACCTCGATGGCCGCAGCTACAAGGTGATCCCTCAAATCGAACGCGCCAGTCGCCTGAGCGTCGACCAACTCAAAGAGATCCACATCACGGGGGCCAAAGGTGAGCTGATCCCGCTCAGCGCTATCGCCACGTTCGTGCCGCAGGTCGAGCCGCGGTCGCTGAATCGGTTCCAACAGCTAAACGCCGTCAAAATTTCGGGCATGGCGCCGAGGTCGACGAGCGACGGCATCGCCTTCCTCGAAAAGACGGCCGCAGAGAAACTTCCACCCGGTTACCGGGTGGGCTACACGGGCGAGTCACGCCAGCTGCGTCAGGAGGAGGGCAAGTTCCTTCCAGCGATGGGTCTAGCGCTGGTACTTATCTTTCTAGTGCTGGCCGCCCAGTTCAATTCATTCCGGGATCCGCTGGTGGTGCTCGCGGGCTCAGTACCTCTCGCTTTGTTTGGGGCGCTGATGTTTACGTTCCTGAAATTCGCGGGTCCGCCGGGGCTAAGCTTTGGGTTGACTGAAGGCTGGACCACGACCTTGAACATCTACTCCCAAGTCGGCTTAGTCACGCTGGTAGGACTGATCGCCAAGAACGCGATCTTGATCGTCGAGTTCGCCAACACGCAACAGGAGAATGGGCTCTCCAAGTTGGAAGCGGTACACAGCGCCGCGATGACTCGGCTGCGACCCATTTTGATGACAACGGTCGCGACTGTCGCCGGTCACTTTCCTCTGACGCTAGTCACTGGCGCCGGAGCGGAGGCTCGTAACTCGATCGGCATCGTGCTGGTGGGGGGTATGAGCATCGGAACGCTGTTCACCTTATTCGTTGTCCCGTGCGTCTATGTCTTGCTCGCGAAGGACCATCAGGCCAAAGGGGCGACGATTGACGCGCATGCCAGCACGGGCTTAGGTGAGTTGGCGTAGGCCGAACAGAAAGTCCCTCTTGGTCGTTGCGTTAGCGCCTCAACGGCGGCCTAGACGTCAGTAGTGGTTTCCTGAACGGCTTCATCCGTGTCGGGGTGACCAAAATTGCGCGACAGGCATACCAAGGCAAAGCGGGGTTCTTCTGTACAGATCTTGCTGAGCACTTCGGCCGAGCGGTCGCTTGAGCCATCGTCGACGAAGACGACTTGCCAAGTGACGTTCACAGAAGCGAGGAACTCTACAGCCATCGATGCAGCCCTAGGATCCCGGCTCTGCGTTGAAAACAGGGATGACGACAGGCAGCTGAGGCCGGGGCATGGCGCGGCCGCGATTTACCACGATCTGGGTGCGTCGCCTAGCGCAGGATGGGGCGCGCGCCAGGAGCTATCGCGCCTTAGTCAGCGCCTGGTGCTCCAGCCACGCGCCGGGCGCTGCGAGCAAGAACGACCATCCGAGCTGCAATACATACGTCCAAAAAACCGCCGTCGCGCCCAGATCGCGCACCTGTTCGGCAGGGTAAAATACGGCAAGGGCTGCGTAGACCGAAACCTGGAACATCCCGAAGAAGCCCGGAGCGTTGGGCAAACTAAAGCTGAAGGCTAACGTGCCGCTAACCACGGCCGCCTGGGCAAGACTCAACTCGGCGAAACCACATTGCCTCAGCAGGTACCAAAGTCCCAGCGCATACGTCGCCCAGTACAACGCTGTCGTCGCGACGTACCGCCCACCGTTTCTCGGACTGGAGAGCAGGGCTAGGCCCTGGGCGAGCTCCCCCAGCCTCCGCTGAACAGTGCCGCCGATTCGTGGCGAAATCCGCCCCAAGCTGGCCTCAATCAGGCGAGCAGAGGCTTCTCGAAAAATATAGAACAGAACGACGACGGCGACCGCCCCAAGAGCCAAGCCGGCGAAGCTGTAACCAAGCACCGGGATGAGCCTCGCGGGGACAGGCAAGTCCCCGATTCGCTCCGGGAGTGGGTCGAGCGTCGTGGCGTTGAGGAGGCCGACGATGAGCAAGAGACTTCCAAAGACGGCGTCGACAATGCGTTCCGTGGCGCTAGTGCTCACGGCTGCGAGGAACGTGATCGGGGTGCCTCGCGCGATCAGCGCCGGGCGCACGAACTCCCCCGTTTTGAGCGGCAAGAGCAGCTGCGCAGCGTTTCCGACCAAGGTCGCAGAGAACACTCGCCAAGCTGGGACGGTGCCAATTGGGGCGAGCTGGTACGACCAACGCCAAACCTTCAGCCCGATGGTCAGCAGCCAGATCCCCGAGTAGACAAGGACCGCAAGGGGGTCAATGCGCCAGATGACATCCGCCGGGGGAAGGACCGGAAGACCTCCCGCACGGAGCAACCAGGCGAACCCGAAAACGAGCAGCAGCGATCCTCCGAGCAAGGTGAGCCAGCGCCGCCGTCGTATCGTTCCGGGATCCCGCGCCATGAGTTGTCAGTCGGGCCCATAACACGGGCTGAGCAACTGCTGCGAGAGCGTTTTCTTCAGCTGACGCGGTCCCGAAGCGCCAGGCCTGGAAGACGACACGGCAGCTCGGCGTGTTTCCTGAGCGCAAAGCCGCCGGGCACCGCCGCGCCTCGCGCTCATCCACGATCTTCCTTCCAGCCACCATTCGATACCTCCGCGTACCGAGCGAGAGTGGCCTCTGCCGAGGCAGAGGTCATCCCGGCGTTGTTTATGGGTCACTGGGTCACAAACCGGCGACCGGATCCCGAACCGCATCACCCAAGCGCTTGAGGGCTACGGCGGCAGTGGAATGTCGACCACATAACGCATCGAGCAGCAACAAGGAGTACTGGACCTATCACTAACCAATGAACGTTTACCTGGTCGCATCTGCGCGAACCCAAATTTCTTCGGAACTGCGTGTCAATAGTTTGCGAAAGGCTGGTATCAATAGCGATTGACTTGTGAAGCAGGCGGGTTCGATGACGATGAACTCTATCGTCAACATCGCGTCAACGTTCTCGAGTAGTTCCGGACCTACGGCGCGTAGGGGCGGCGGGTATGCTCGCTCGGAGGTGTAGGCCTGGACTGTGAGTGCCGTGGGAGCGTAAACCCCATTCTTGTAGCTAGCGCCGCAGCCCCAGTATGCGACATCGCCCAGCTTGCCTTGTGGTCGGCTGCGAGGCATTCGCGCAAGCGTCAGCACCCCCAGCTCTTTTTCGGGTTCCGCGTAGCGGTCAGCAAAACTGTGGAACACCAGGTCGGAGCCTAGGCTGTCAAGGCTTTTGCTTACCGCCGATCGGTAGGCTAGGTGAGTTACCCCTAGACCGGACAGTGCCTCCCAGACAGCGCCAGGGTCCCCTAGCCTTCCGTAATTGACTCCTCCCTGCCAGGGAATCCAATCGGAAACAGACTGGGCTCCAATTCCTAGGTGAATGTGTTCATCGTGCACAAGCAGCTTGGCGTTGGGAGGAAGGGCGCGGCCGACATCTAGCCAGGGTTGAAAGTAGCCATCTCGTTCGGGTGACGCCTGCCTATATGCGCTGCTAAACCTGTTGTAAACATCCTGCATCCAGGCGTGTCTCGACGGCCAAAAGCAAACCTCCAACGAAGAGACAAGCTGCAGCGCCACCGCGACAGCAATGGCGATGCGAGCAAGTGCGCCGATCCGCCACACTTGAGCAAGCGTCACTGCACTTACGGCGGCCATGACTGGAACAAGCGCCTGAAGGTAGCGATCCTGGTGGTGAATGATGTACCAAAGACCAATTCCGAGCCACACCAGACTGCTGCTACCAGCCAGTCGCAGTCGTGCACGTCGAAGCAGGGGGATGCAAAGAAAAGACGCGGTGAACAATATGCCGTTAGTTGGAATGCCACGTGTGTACTGAACCCACTCGTGCCCTACGAATGCGTATCGGGCCGTTTCATATACAGTCTCAGTGGCGCCCGCTAGGGACAGAGTTGGTCGCCAGAGCACACTGGCTGTCCAGGCTTGTAGAATGTCGGCGGCGTCTTGATGAAGGGGCGTCGCTGCGAAGTATTTGTTGAGTAAAGGGTATAGGGGATCGCCGTACCACAACCAGTTCTTGAGCCAATGGGGCGCTGTCAGAAGAAGGCACCCAGCTACCAATACGCATATGCTCTGGGTCAGGTGCGAGACAGGGACTGCCTTCCCGCGCTTTGACAGTATCCAGAGGTGTGCCAATCGCAGTGCTATCGCAGCACAAATAGGAAGGACAAGAATCGCCGCCATGACTTTGGTTAGCGCCGCGCCAGACGCGAGGGCGGCGAATATTGCTACCGACCTCGGCGAGGGGCGTCGCCACAGCGTCAACCCGAGACAGAAGAGGGGAGCGGCAAATAGGGCCGTGATGCGATCGGCGCCGGCCGATAAATCGTAGAAGAAGACACCTGGAAACAGAAAATAGACTAGCCATGAGGCCCTGGACGGGAGTCCGCCTCCTAGGCGGGACGCCAAGGCGACAACCCCGAATAGTGTAAAAATGAAGGCGTATGCTTCCATCTGCATGCACAGAATCGCTCGTTCCGCGACGCTGCCAGGAAACAGGAACGCCCACGTGTACAACCAACTGGCTAGCTGTGGCTGTGTGCCTTGGTACCAGCCCTCGGCGAACTCCGCTATTTCCCCCGCAGCTGCATAGTGCTCAGCGATAGGCAGGTGATACCACGCACTGTCGTAGCCGACATGCACGGGCGAAAGCGTCGGTAGCCACGTGAGGAGAATGGCGAACGCCCCTCCTCCTAGGAGGAGCTGCATAGGAAAGCCAATGGGAACGCCACGTCGCTTTCGAACAGCCCTTAACCTGCTTGTTGTCTTGCGCAACTCGCGCCAAGGCTGTCTGCCGGCGAGGACGAGCATGAGAATGGGTATCAGAAAGAAAGTCCAATTGCGCAGGGCACCCGCGACGCCAAAGCAAAAGACAAGAAGCGCGAAACTCAGCAGTCCAAGCGCACCGGAGACCGCCACGTTTTCCGGCAGAGATGGCAAGCGCTTGTGGACTACACTCAGCAGCCGATAGCCAAGCGCTAGACAGGCGATGGCTGCCGTCAGAGCGCTCAACCCAATCGTGAGAAAACTCCAGAGCAGCCACGTCTCAGCTGGTATGAACTGTTGCTGAACCCGAAACTGCAGCGCGGCCATCGCGACAATTACCGCCGGCGCAAGCACGGTTCGCCAATGCCTGAATATGCTATTCATCCAAGATTGTCACACTTACGGAGCCGTCGCCGGCAAATCGCTGGTTGTTAACGTTCCGCGAACTGTGATGTAGGTTTGTGCCTGTAGAGCTCGAAGGGCCACGGTTAACGGCTGAACACCCCGAACACTACCCAGGGGTATGGTTGTGTGATTGGCTGGGTTCGCCAGTCGCTGCGGATTCGAAACAAGGCCATCCGTCTCGACCCATACCTCGAAGCTACCGTTGGTTGAAAATTCCAATTCCAATTGTTCGGCGCCCACGAACGCGCGGTCGTAGTGCAAGCGGTACACAGTATTGCTGAGTGGCGCAGTAATTTGAATGCCTGGCCAAAACTTTCCGAACTCGCCAGCATCGTCCTTAAATGGTGTTTGTCCGAGCGCTGCCTCAACCTGTCCGAGTGCCTTCCCTGCCACCGAGCACGTGTAGAGTCCAGCCAGGGGAGAGGCGGAGCAATCTCTAGTTTGGCCGGCGATTTCAGCGCTCACAGTTAGCCCCACGCCTTCGAGGGGTGGCGCGGAAAGCAAGCGGAGTCCGCGTCGAGAAGAAGTAAGAATGGCCGCGAAGGCAATCAACGCGAACAAGCACCATAAAGAGCGGCGTGTTCTAGCGGGCAGAGCACGGTAGCGGTGCATCAGTGCTTCTACGCATCCCGCTATGCGACGGCGCGTCGCAAGCAGAAATGCCTCGAGCTGCTTGCGCTGTGCGCCCATCGAGCCCGCTAGCAGAGCCAGCCCCGCCAGCAGGCTCACTGACAGACCGGAATAGAAGCGGGGAAGAGCCGCGTCGCACGTCAGTGCAACTGGACCATCGCCTACCTTGATGTGGATTTGATCCTGTCTTGGAAGAGCTCCCGGGCGTGGCGCGACGGGCTCCACGTCGAGCTTTCTGTTCCCAGAGTGAGCCTGCCAGCGCGGGAAGAACGCGGAGCGAACAGTCACCCACGCACCCTCTCCTGGTGCTCCGGTTACATCGAAAGAAATGGTATCGTCATGAACCTTCAGGTTGTGAACCTCGACTCCGGGAGGCGTGGCGATGAAGTCTGGGTTGTATTTCTCTACCTCCCAGATTCTGTAAGGGCCGACCTTGTATCGTTCAACTAGACCCGCCACCGGCGGAGCCGCTTGCACGCCCATGACGTAGCGGATATTCCAGTCACCAAACCCGGCGAGTGTTGCTTCACGCGGTCGCAGGCCAATGAAGTTCGCGGAAACCCAGCCGTAATCTACCAGAGGTACGCCGGTCGCGACGCCCTGGACCCACATCCAGTGCACGTGCATGGTCGGGTCCCAGCGGTTCCACATTGCCATTCGCCACGGAGTGGGGTTCGGATCCTGCTCCCGTTGGAGGCGTATCCAGTCGACTGCCTCGCGGTGCAGATTATCAGTGTCATTCTCTAGCTCGCCGCCAGGTCCCGGTGCTGGTGTTTTTACCAGCAAGCGCAGCTGCACCACCATCTGACCAATTGCGCGAACGACCCCCCTGTTTGGACCTAGCAGGAGGAGCCCCAGTAGGAGCGCCCGACCGATGACTCTGCGGGGAGAAAGACTGTGATCACGACGCAACGGCCGAAAGCCGATGACCAATAGAATAACGGCAGGTACCAACACTGCCGTCTTAAGCACCGTGTACATTCGGCGCTGCTGGGCTTCTAGAAAAGAGGGCACATACTCGTAGAGGTGCACCTGAGCCAAAAATGGGGCGAGTCCAAGCAGCGCGAATATCAGAGCGCTGACCCCCATCGCAATGCCCGCGGCGCGGCGCGTCACCAGCGTCACCAGTACGGCGATCATCCCGAAGCCGATGAATCCCGCGAACGAAGAAATCGGGAGGCGAGCGTTAAAGAGGCCGTTACCCAGCTGCTGGTAGTTCAGCCCCGGCAACGAGCCGTTGAACCCGTAGTGGGTCAGGGCGTAAGTATAAGGAAAACTCCAGAACGAAGCCAACAGTAACCCGACCACCGAGGCTGCCAGCGTCCAGGCTGCGCGCTTGGGACGGTCTCGACTAAGAAACCATCCCAAGCCGACTGAGGCCGTGCTGACGGCCGAGAACAGCATGCCAAGTGGGTGGGCGATCGTGGTCAACATGATCAGCAAGGCGCAGACGACTAGCCGTCGGCTCGTGGTCTTTCGCATAGCGTCGATCTGTGCTGCGTTCGCGAACAGACCTATCGTCAAGGCCGCGTTGTTGTGAATCATCCCCCAAAGGATTGCGCCCGTCCAAACCCCGTCCTGGACCTCGGCGCCTACTTCCAACAGTGACGCAAGCGCCATCAGTGAACTCAGAATCGGGCTGGCGAAGCGCCGACACAGGGCATACATGGCTATACCGCGCAGCCACCAGGCGGCGATGCAAACTAAGGTGTATGTTTGTACGAAGCGCGGGTCCCCGGGGCTCAAGAAGTGCACAACTGCGGTGAGATAATTCAAAAATACCGGGTACAGATCTATCAGGCTATCGCCGCCCTGGAACATGTGCGACCAGTGCACGATGCGGCCTTCGGCGAGACCCGCGGCTAGCAGTTCCGCCCGGGCAATCATGATGTGGTGGTCGTATGTGTCGATGGGCAGGCCTTCGCGGAACACGAAGCCCCAGACCCCGTAGGTCACCGCCAGTGAGACGACGAGCACGCAGCAGCGCTCAAACCAGGGCTGGGTGGCGCGCCACGCCTGCTGCCTGCGGAGCCCCCTGATTAGCTGCTGCATCAACGCAATTCCGAGCGATAGCGCGAGCGCGACAGGCACCAGGACTGCGGCCGATTCGAACCCCTGTGCGGTCCAGGCAACCAGAGACACAGCAACCAGGGTCCCAAGCCAAGTACTGAGCTGCCAGCCGTCGCCACCAGGGCCTCGGGAAGCAAGGACGGCGAAAAATTGGTCTTTACGTGAGGGACGAGAGGGGGCGTCAGATCGGGCTTGCTTCAAACCGAGTTCTCCGGCGGGAATCGTAGGCCGGACCCGCCGCCAGGTAAAGCACCGAGACGTTGCCGGCTGCAGGGACGCAGACAGGTCCCGGGGGCCAACGACGACGCTCATAACTGGAACGGTCCCGAAAAAGTGGCCGGTGTCTTAGGTTGATTCAGGACCCGTGAGCGCGGCGGTGGGTCTGTTCGTAGTCGATCGGACTGAGGGTGCCTGCGCACTGGGTTGTAGAAGCCATCGATGTACGCAGCGATGGCGTCGTAGGACTCGGTGTACGTTGCGAGGTGCGTGCGGCTCAGGCACTCCTTCTTGATAGATCCCTCACGAAGACGGCGTTTGATTTTACCAGGGCTTCGCGATCCCGCTTGACGTCTGCCACCTCACGGCGCAGGCGGCGCAGCTCCTGCTCGGGCGATTCGCCTCGGTCGTTGCTGCTATCCGGTTCGTACTGCCGCTTCCACGCATGTAGCAGGTTTTCAGCCACGCCCAGCTCTGCCCGATCTCAGCGACCGTACGTTCACGACGTTGCTCTACCAGACAGACGGCCTCTGCCTTGAACTCGGCTGTGCAGCGCTTCCTCCTTTTACGACCGTGAACGATGATGTGAAGGGAAAGCCACCCCTGTGCTTCTAATGCGTTCACCGCGTGGACCAAATCTGCCGACGCGCGGACGCGGACTACATCCCCAGGGCAAGAGTCTTGTCGCCCGCGTATTTTGAGCGTGATTTTGCAGTAGACCTACTTCTGGCTGAAGAGGCGCAACTGGTACAAGTGGAGCCAGGATTCGTTCTCAACCTGCAGCTTGACGTATCTGGCGCGCGCTTGCGGAACCCGTATCTGCCAGACGTAGAAGGGCTCAGTTCGGCGCGCTAGCTCTCGCCAGGTGGTGAGATCATCGCTGAGCAAAACCGTCAGCGGTAAGGCTCGGTCGTAGCAGCAATCTTGACGATTGGTGACTTCCACTCCGACGAGGTCGGTAGGTAGGAGCAGGTCGAGCACGATCGACGGTTGTTTTTGGTGACCGGTCGAAAAGAAAAAATCTCCAGCCGGGCTGGCTGACAGTTCGCCCGACGCCGGATAACCAGACAGCGCGGAGCTGAGCCGCCAGGAGTACTGGCCGCGCAATAGAGTGCCGGGCATCGAGCGCGGAATTCGGTAGGCTGCCACGGCTGCGCAAACAGCAACCAACATCGCCATAGCCAAAGCGCCCCAAATTCGGAGGCTCCGTTGCCGCTCGGCTTGATAGGCTGCCAGAAACTCGGTCCTCGAGGCAAGGCTGCGCAGGCATCGTTCAGCGATCGCGCGAAGTTCAGCGGGAGGGAGTAGGTCGAGCTGCGGGTCGAACAGCTGCGGTTGCGTGTCGTCTAGTTGTCGGAGTCGGATCACTGCTTTGCCCAGCAGCTGCTTCTGCAGTTCGCCACGCTGGTTCGGCGGCAGCGCGATCGCCCCACCCTGCAGGCGGTCCACTTGATCGAGTAAGTAGCGCACCTTCAGCAGAGCCGGTAGGGCATTCATGTTGAAGCCCTTGACCTGGTGAAAGTCACGTGGCGCCCCGCGGTGAGAGCCCCAAGGCGCGGAAGGCTGAGGTCGGGTCCTGTTCGCCGGCGATTCTTGAGAAGAGGAAGAAGTCACTGCGGCGATCGACGAGTTTGTATTTCCCGCCGTCGACAATTGAACGAAGAATGTGGCGTTGCGCCGCCTGGACTTCCTTACGATCGACGAGCAGGTACTCAGAGTCCCCGTGTTCGCTCCGCAAGGTGTAGATCGTCACGCGGGTTGACACGTGGGGTACCAATCGCTCGGTCGCAGCGACCGAGGCTGTCTGGGGGATCTGCTTCGCTAGTTCAGTGACGTCGTTGAACTGCCGCTTCTCGCTTTCGCTCATCGCGAACGCCACACGGTAGAATCCGCCGGTATAGGTGTGGCGTTGCAGAATAGCCCCAAACACATAGCTGTGAAGCAGAACGCAGCCCGCAACCACGAACAAGGTTGAGTTGCGTCTAAGTGTGCCATGTTGCTTACGCGACAGCTCAGCGAGCCCGAAGGTGAGAGCCGGGAAAATGTAGGAGATCCAGTGGGCTGAGTATTGAAAGCGAATCGACACAGTCGGATCGTAGTTTGTGGTCAGGAAGGTGAAGAAGAACCCCCCAGCGCACAGAATGGCCAGCCTGTAGCTGCGTAGCGGCCACAGCAGCAGCGTTCCGAAAACGTGCAACCCGTAGATCACCTTCTCTTCTTTGAGCAGCGATTCAAGGAAATAGGTTGGATTCGTTATGACCGTTTTAATGATGCTACCGAACCCATTTTCACCCTGAATAATAAGCCCGCTGTAATACAGATTGGGCAGGTAGAACGAGCCTGCCAGAGTCATGACCACGAAGCGGATCCCGACGAATGCGCAGACGCTGACTACAGAAATCGCGAGTCCAAGCTTGGGGCGAATATTCGAAAGCGTGAGAAACAGTCCTAGAAAGACCAGGCCAACGGAGACATCTTCACGAATCGAAACCGCCAAAAGCAGACACACGGCAGTCAACCAGTGCTTGTTCGTGACAATGCTGTAAATCAGGGAAAAATTGACGAATATCGCCAGGGGCAGCCAGTGGAAGTCGTAAAACGATGAACCGTGGAGAGGTGCGTACAGCAGGTAACACAGCGCGAGCACGGCACCTGCGCCCCGCGAAATCAAGCGTGAGCCTAACCCGTACAAGGGCAGAGCCGCGGCGCCTAAGGCGGTAGCTTGCAGCAACAATAAGAATTGGGGACCCGCCCACAACGCGTAAAGCGGCGCGAACAGCAGCATGATGAACTCAGCGTGCCCAACGAGGTAACTGCCACCCTTCGTACCCAGCAGTACAGTTGAGTGAAACAGCTTCCCTTGGGTCGTGCTGTACATCAAGTTATCGTAGATACCGAGATCGTACGCTGACGTGAGCAAGCGCCGATGCTGCTGCAGGGAAAAGTAGAACGTATACGCGGCGTAGCCGACAGCGGCGGTGACCACGACGCCTAAGGGCAGCCAGCGTTCTAGCTTCAGTCTAAGCGGTGTGAGGCGTGTGAGTCTTAGGTGTAAGCGTGGCAGCTCCAGCAGAGCCGGTGGCAACAAGCGTTCCAGCCACAATCCGAGCAGCAGCAAAGCTACCAAGAACGGTAGGGGCTTTTGATTCCAGAACCGATAGTGGACGAGAGCGGGCAATGGACCCAAAACAACGAACGGACCTAGGAGTTTAGCTGCGCGAGCGATCCACGGCTGCGCCTGGCGACGCTTCCAAACGAGAGCGACGCCAGTCGCGATCACGGGCAGCATCGCCCCGACAGCTATTGCTATCAGCAACTTCACGCGATCGCGTGATTCGAGCGTATTGGTCTGCAGGTATGCCGCGAGCGGTACACCCAAGGTGGAGAAGAACATTCCCGTTGATGAGCCCGCTAGGGCGAGCATCACCGTGCCGGTAACGAGTTCAGAAAGGTTCCACCGAGTAGCGGCTGCGAGCTTGGGTCCCTTCGGCGTGACAACTGGGGCGAGCTTGGTGTCTTTCGGGTTTTCGGTCATGACTATTGGAGCTGAGGATTCAGGATTCCCGTTCGCTGGGTCCTGCTTGGTCGTCCGAATCCAGCCTGACGTTTTGTTCTTCGCGCACCAAATAGAGCGGCCGCCGCTTTATTTCCTCGTAGATGCGGCCAATGTATTCTCCAAGAATGCCCGTCATTAGCAGTTGGGAACTCGCTGCTAGGGTGACCGCGATCATGATGGTCGCCCAACCGGGAACCGCGTCCTGCACGAACAATTTCACGTAAGCGGCCCAAGCAGCGACGCCTAAACCGGCGACGCCCGCGAGCACCCCAAGATAGATGGCCACACGCAGCGGTGAGGTGGAGAACGACATGATGCCGTCGAGGGCGAATCGAATCATCTTACCGAGCGGGTAGTGCGTTTCTCCAGCAAACCGCTCAGGTCGGTCGTAGTGGACAGCTGTTTGGTTGAAGCCCACCCAAGCGACCATACCGCGCACGAAACGATTCGTTTCCCGCAGGGCACGCATAGCAATGACTACCCGTCGGCTGAGCAAACGAAAGTCTCCGGTGTCCACTGGGATTGGGACACCCGCCAGGCGGCGCAGCAATCGGTAGAACAGGGCTGCTGTGGCTTTCTTGAAGAAACTTTCGCCTTCGCGGCGATTACGCACCGCATAGACGACATCGAACCCCTCTTTATATTTGGCGTACATGTCAGCCACAACTGACGGCGGATCTTGTAGATCGGCGTCCATCACCACCACCGCATCACCCTGCGCGTAGTCCATACCGGCGGTGATGGCTAACTGGTGCCCGAAATTCCGCGATAGGGCGACGAGCGCGTACCGGGGTTCGTCCTTGCAAATTTGCCGCAGCATTTCGATGGATCGGTCCTTCGAGCCATCGTCCACAAAAACCACCTGCCAAGTGACATCTAACGAGCCCAAGAACTCGCCCAGCCTCCGATGCAACTCTAGGATTACGGGTTCCTCGTTGAAAACCGGAATGACCAAGGAAAGCTGGGGGCGGGGCATAAAGCAGGGCTGGGTGATATCACGCTCCCGTCGGGACGCCTAGCGGGGGGAGCGCCCGGGACTGCGCGCACTACGGTCTCACTTTTTTCGAAACAATCGACGACCCAGTGTGACGTGCTTTTTGAGGACGGCAAACTGGGTTAGGGCGACCGGGGGCAAGGTGGACAGCAGCTTGCGCCGCCACTGGTACAGGGGTGGCGCGACGTCGACGATCCGTTGTCCACTGGTCAAAGCCGAGTGACGCAGGGTGGCGGAGCGCTCCAGCACGGACTCATTCACGTACAGGATTGAGTTGAAACGGTACCAGGGCTCTACCCGGGGATTGTCTCGCACCCAGGGACGCACCCAGTCGCAGCCGACATAGCCGTTATCGGTGAACAGCTGGTGCCAGAACTCATAGGGGCGCTCATTGATGTGATCTTGTCCGCCTTGGCCAGGCGGCGCGGCGGAAAACATGATGATCTCGGCGTGCTTGGTCAAAGAGCGCACGAGCGGCGCGCTGGCCTCGGACGGCAGGTGCTCTGCGACTTCCATGCATTGAGCGAAATCGTAGCGACGCCCGAGATCCCAAGGTTTCGAAAGGTCCTGACTTCGGAAGTGTTCCTTAGGGATCAGCAGGTTATCGGCGGCACTTTCTGCACCATCGAGCCCCGTGAAATCCTGCACACCCGCTTCGCGCCACGCCCTTAACCAGGCGCCCGCCCCGCAGCCTACGTCGAGCACGGACTGAATTCCGAACTCGTCTTTTAACAGCGGCACAATCACGCCCGCGGAGCGCAAAGAGCCCTCGGTGATGTAGCGGAAGAAGTTTTCGTCGTAACCTGACATCGCGCAACAGCATAGTCCGGGGGCGTCGAACCCACAATCTCGAATCCGGAGTCCTAAATCCCGACGCGGAGTCAGCCCCGCCGGGTATTCCCGCATGAACGCGGCGGCCAAATTGCCGAGTTGGGCGCTCGGTCTGGTGTTTCGCTTGAGGGCGTGCGAAGCCACGAGCCGTGGAGACCGAATCGTCCCAGTTTTCTGACGAACAATTTGCTGCGGCCTTATCCGTAGGCGTCGACCAGAACTATTGGTTCCGCGCGCGGCACCGTTTGCTGGCCCAGACCCTAACGAAGCATTTGGGTGCTGGAGCCCGCCTGTTGGACGTGGGATGTGGGCCGGGCTTTGCCGTGAAGTACCTGAGGGATGCGGGCTTCGTCTGTTTTGGGGTTGAGCTTGCGGAACCGCAGGTCACTCCGGGGGCCGAGGCCTTTGTCGTCACCGGGGCCGCCGTCAGCGACGCGCCGGCCCATGTCGCGGACGCTGCGCAAGGTCTGCTCTATTTGGACGTGATTGAGCATGTGCCTAATCCTGTAGAGCTGATCGAACAGGGCTTGGCGCGCTGTCCCGACGCTCAGTACGTCGTGATCACGGTGCCGGCGCGCCCTGAAATTTGGACTAACTACGACGACTACTACGGACATTTTCGCCGCTACACGCGCTCAAGTTTGGAAGCAGAAGCGCACGCCGCGGGCTTAGTAACTATCTCCGTCGGTTACCTGTTTCACTCGCTGTACTTCGCGGCTCGCGCGATCAAGTTGTTGGGGAAAGATCGAGCACTCAAGGAAGAAGCCCCTAAATACCCGATGGTTCATCGCTTACTCGCCGGGGTGCTGCGCGCCGAGTCACGCTTGTTGCCTTCAGCGTTGCCTGGAACTTCGGTGCTGGGTGTGTTCCGAAGGTCCGAGCGTCGTTAGGCTGAGTTTCACGGAACCGGTCTTGGGCTAGCGACCGTTGACGGTGTTGTCGGCAGCGGCGCCGGGCGCAGAAAATTGTGGTTGGCCACGGGGGCGTCGGGAGGTCTTCCTCTGGTGATTCCAGCGGCTGCACACTGACAGCGCGCCGGGGTGCGTATTCAAAGGGTGATCCCCCGTTCATCCCCCCTTGAGGCTTAGCCCCAGCGCCCGGAATGCCGGCGTCGGATCTGCGCCTTCGGCAGTTCGGGAAAACAGCATCAGCTCACCTCGTTGCTCGACCAATCGGTACTTCCCACCGTCAACGACTTAGCGAAAGCTCTGGCGCTGTGGGGGACCGAAGCTGCCTCGGTCGCCTAGTAGGAACTTCGCGTCGCCGTGTTGGCCGCGCAGGGTGTAGATGGTGACCCGCGTCGAGACGTGAGGAACTAGGAGCTCGGTCGCTGCAACCGAGGCCGATTGCGGAATGTGCGCGACCAGTAAGGCAGCGGCTTCTCGTTCCGGAACCGGTAGTGAAGCAAGGCGGGGATCGGGCCAAGGACGACTAGTGGACTGACCTTGCGCTTATCGCCACCACGGTGTCCCGACCTGCCCCGACGTGACTCAGCGGAGTCCCAAATCACGTCGGGCGAATCCATTCACTTGACCTGATAGTAGATGTAATCACCCAGGCCGGGGTGACCTGTGTCCGAGCCGGCGGCGCTGTGGCAACCCACGCAACCAGCGAAGCCCAAGCCTGCGGGGGTTCCGCCTGGCCCGTACCAGTACCACCCCTTGCCGGCATCGCTGGCGGCTTTGGCTTTGACGTTCACATACACCTTGGCGTCGACAAATTTCACAGCGGCCACGCCCACCGGGAGTTCAGCGCCGCCGGCAATCATTGCTGCCGCGAGCAGCTTGTTGTTGCAGACACGATTCTTTCCGTTCGCATCGTTGTGCACGTGGATACCGCCTTCGCCGTCAATCTTCGCCGTAGGCGCTGCTTCACAGACCCAGTCCTTCTCCCATTCGTTGTCTGTCCACGCCTTCAACCACTTAACCATTTCGTCTGCGTCAGCGGGGGGCACTTGGGGGTCAAGACCGCCGACTTCCATGCCGCGCTTGACCTGGAAGTAAACAAAGTCACCGAGCCCAGGGTGCGCCGCGTCTGCTCCAGCCGCGCTATGACAACCTGTACATCCGGTGAAGCCGAGCCCCTCGGGAGTTCCGCCGGGTCCGTACCAGTACCAACCTTTGCCCCCATCACTCTTCGCTTCAACTTTGACCTCAACAAAGATGTCGTCACCCTTGAACTTGATAGCGGCAACACCGACTGGCAGCTCGGCGCCTGAGGTGAGCTTGGCTTCAGCTAGAGCCTGGTTGTTGCAGACGCGATTCTTGCCGTCTGGGTCGTTGTGCACGTGCGTCGCGGGATCTCCGTCCACTTTGGCGGTGGGCTTGGCTTCGCACACCCAGTCTTTTTCCCAGCTGTTGTCCGCCCATGCCGTTAGCCACGCTTCCATATCGGCCGCATTGCCAGGCGGGACCTGCGGATCAAGCTGGGGCTCGCCGCCCTCGCCGCCCGCGTTATCTTTGCCGCCCGCGTTATCTTTGCCACCCGCGTTGTCTTTGCCACCAGTACCCGAGGGCTTGCCGCCAGCGCCGTCTTCTTCCTCCTCTTCGTTCTTGGCACCCCCTTTACCGGCTGCCCCCGGTGTTTCGTCTGTATCGGCGGCGTCATCGCTGCAAGCAATGAACGTTGATTGGGCTGCGAGCAATATCAGTAGATGGCTAAGCTTCATGGTCGTCTCTCCGCGTTGATGAAACGGAGAGATGTCCCTCTCCGACCCACGCCCCTACGTCGAGACTCCGGGTCGGTTACACCGCTCCGGTCAAATCCAATAAATCAGCGCGCTCCTTCGCGTTTGCTTCAACACGGAGGGACTCAGAGCACCGGCTGCAGGCGCGCCTGCTGAGTGCGAAAGGCCCTGGGCGCTGCAGGGCGAGAGGGTCGAGGCAGGCTTGTCGCCACGCCCCGACCCAGACTCAACTTATTTAATTACCTGGAACTCGATCCGTCGGTTCTTCTGCCGCCCTTCGGCGGTCTTGTTGTCGGCGACGGGTTCGTCTTGGCCCTTGCCGACGCTCTCCAGGCGAGACGCCTCGATCCCCTGCTGAGAGAAGTAGTCCGTGACCGCTTGGGCGCGAGCCTTTGACAGCTCCGTATTCTTCGCAGCGTCACCCGTGGAATCGGTGTGCCCGGTCACGCGAAGACGCAATGAGGGGAACTCTTTCAGGACCTCGACAGTGCCATTCAGCACCGTTAGCGACTGCGGGCGGAGAGTTGCCTTGCCTAGATCGAAGGTGATGCCCTGAATCACGCCGGTGAAGTTCTTGACCTTTTCAGGCACAACGTCTGCGCAGCCATCCGCGTCTTCGAAACCGTTCACTTCTTCAGGCACTGCCGGACACTTGTCCAGATCGCCTGCGATTCCATCCTTGTCCGGATCAGCGTCGGGACAACCGTCGGGCGCGATTCCCGCGACGTCGGGGCACTTGTCGGCGTCACCGCTGACGCCGTCTTTGTCTGCATCCGGGTCGGGGCAACCATCCGGCATAGCCGACGCGACCTCGGGACACTTGTCTGCATCGTCGAGCACACCATCGCTGTCGCTATCCGCGATTGGGCAGCCATCCGGGGTGTTCGCTGCTTCCGCCGGGCAAGCGTCTTCGCTATCCGCCTTGCCGTCTCCGTCAGAGTCCGCCGGCGCCACGGCTGGTGGCGGCGTTGCTTCTCCCATGCCGAAGGTTGCAGCCAAGCCGAGCAGCGCTTCGGGTAGGTGATGCTTGGTTGAGATGTTGTCTCGAAGGTCCAAACGGACGTGGAAGTTCTCGGCGATGCCCAGCTTCGCGCCGATTCCGAAGTGGAACGCGGGCTTCGTTTCGCGTCCGCCGGTCGCGCCGTTGCAACCTTCCTCGGGACAAGCAGCACCAAGCACGCCGCCGCCGACGAGCGCGAATGGCGTGAGACGTCCCATCGGCAGTTGGCCAACGAGATGACCTCGGCCCCCGCCGAGACGAGCGGTGTGATCATTCGAGCCCGTCGTGAAGATGATCGCACCTTCACCTTCGATACCGAAGTACCGCATCGGGTAGATCCCGAGGCGCGCGCCGATATCCAGTGCTAGGGGATCAAACTCTGCCGGAGGCTGGGGGGCAGGCTTCGGATCCTCACCGCGGTCGGACATCACCATCGCGCCACCGAAGACGCCTAGCTGGAACATGTGGTCTCCATGGGGAGCCGCGTCCGGACTAGAAGCAGCGCCGTCGGCGCTTGGGCCCGCTTCGGACAGCGAGACGGAGCCGCCGGCTTCGGTTTGGGCCGCGGCGCTGCCAGCGATGAGGGTTGTTAGAAGAGTACAAACGACTGAATGTCTAAGCATGGTGTTCCTTGGTTAGGACTTGGTTGCGCCGTGTGTGGCGCACCTCTCTACGGTTGACCAGTGTCAACCTCCCTTGAGACTTTGACGCGCAGCCAAGACGCAGCGTTTTGCGCCGATCTCCGCGCCAACTGAGATCAGCCGCTCGCCCGGTCCAGTGAGCTCGGACGCCCCACTCCTGCTTTCGGCTGGGGCTTACTGACCTGGCGCAGCGCGACCCCTAAGCGATTCGCGCGGACTGGCGCTCGAAGACCTTGCCGTTCTGTAACGTCAACCCGCGCACCGCGAGACGATCGATCAGCAACTCGCGATTGGTGGCGACCAACATCGTCACTTCAGGATCGTCGCGAAAGCTGCACAAGATCTCGTGGACAAGCGCCGCGGTATCCGGGTCGAGGCCCACGTCTGGATCGTCGAAGAAGAAGAAATTGGGCCGAATCGCCAACGCCCGAGCGAGCGCCAAGCGCTTGCGAACACCGAAGGAGAGGTGCGCCGGTAACGTGTAGTAGTCCGCTTCGCGGATACGGACGCGCTCAAGCGCTTCTTTCGCCAACGCCTCAACCGCGTCCAGCGCAATGCCGAAGACGTCCGCGTGATAACGCAGGGGCAGCGCGACGTTCGCCAGCGCGTTCATGTTGGACATTAAGCCGCCCTCCTGAAAGACCACGCCGCAGCGCACACCTTGGCGGAACAACTCCGCAGGTTTCTTTGCGTGGACGGGGTGGCCACCCAGCTCGACCCCGCCACGGTCGAGCGGCAAGAGCCCCGCACAGGCGTAGACCAAGGTCGACTTGCCCGAGCCGTTCGCGCCCGTCAGCACGGCGGTCTCGCCCTTCTTGACCTTGAGCTCGGCACCGGCAAGGACGTTGTGTTCGCCGTAGCCGAACCAAGCGTTGCGGAGGACAATGCCGGTCGAGGTGACCCGCCCTGTACTCACCGGCGGCACCTGGATCTCAAGCTTACCTAACAATCGGCCCCGCAAACCAATAGAAACCCAGCGTCGCTGCCGTGTTGAACACCACGCACGCCAACATCCCTAGCACCACCGCTTGGCTCGCTCGCTGTGGCACCTCGGTCGGCGACGACCCGACCTCGAGCCCGAAGTGACAACACAGCCAGCCAACGATCACCCCCAGGCCAAGGCCCTTGATGACAAATAAGGGCAGGTCTCCCGGTACGAGCGCCGCTGCAAACCCGGCTTGCATCGCCGTGAAGCTCGAAGTGCCGAGCAGGAAGTTGGCGAGATAACCACCAATAATCGCCATCGCACCAAAGTACACAGTTAGCACTAGCACGCTGACGATCGTGCCAATCAGGCGCGGCCACACGACGAACCGGTAAGGGTCGATCCCCATCGAGGTCAACGCGAGGATCTCGTCGTTGACCTTCATGTTACCCAGCTCAGTGGCGATAGCCGTACCCGAGCGCCCCGCGACCACCAACGCCGTGGTGAGCGGTGCGACTTCACGTAAGACCACGGCGACCAACACCTGGCCAAGCACTTCGCCTGGCAGCGCAGAAATGATCTGCGCTTGAAGAATGATCGTTGCGCCGACCAAGACGGCGATCACGCTGACGAGCGGCAAAGCCTCGAAGCCGGTAAAGAATATCTGCCGTACGGTCACTCTTTGCGACACCGCCTTCGCGGCCTCGCCGGGTTGGAATGGCGCTGTCACCGCACGATAGAGCGTATCGAACAGTCGCCCAGCGAAGGCGTAACTCCCCACGGTGCGAGCTCCGACCCGGGCCACTAGCGCGGGCCTGACCCCGTGTGCGGGGCGCTGAGGAAAGAGAGAAATGGGGGGCTCAGTCACGGTAGGCCAGTCAGTGGCGACACGATAGCGCAGGCCGGCGGCGCGCGCTTCAGAGCGATCTGCGCGGCGCAACTTAATGAAGCCTGCTACGCAGTGCGGCGAGTCATTTCAGTGAGTTAGTGCGCCGTACTCGGTCAAATAAGCGCGCATTCGGGCGTAGTGCTCGTCGTCTAAGAGGACCGGCTCGGTCGTGTCGGCTCGCGTGGCCCGTTCGCGTAGCGCTTCGATGATCTCCTCAACGTTGACGATGGACACGGTCTCCATGTCGAACTCGGCGCCGACCGCCGCAAGCGCCGCTCGTTCGGGGAACGGCCCGGCACCAGCGCGTTCCATGCGATCGACCGACACCACGAGCCCCGCGAGCTGTACGTCGGCGGCCGCGCGCAGCAGCGGCACGGTCTCGCGGATCGAGGTCCCGGCGGTGGTCACATCTTCCAAAATTAGCACCCGTTGCCCGTCCTTGGGCTTGTGCCCGACGAGCAACCCGCCCTCGCCGTGATCTTTCGCCTCTTTGCGGTTGAAAGCGAAGGGCACGTCACGTCCCCTGCGGCTCAGCTCGACTGCGCAGACCACGACCAGTGGGATCCCCTTGTAGGCGGGCCCAAACAAGAAGTCGTATTGGATGCCACTCGCATCAATCGCATCCACGTAGAATTCTGCCAAGCGGTTCAACTGAGAGCCCGTCGAGTACAGACCAGTGTTCACAAAGTACGGCGTTTTTCGTCCGCTCTTGGTGACGAAATCGCCGAAGGTGAGGACGCCAGCGCGCAGCATGAAGTCGATAAACTGGGTCTTGTAGGTTTCCATTGTGAGTTCTTTGGATCGGGTTAAGCGACGTCTAGGTCCCAGCCAGTCTGAAAACTCGCTCGGTCTTGTCGTGGGCCGAACTTGCCGCTCGCGTCTCTGGCGACGCGAGCCGCAGCCACTGCCGGGTCGTGGGTGAAGTAAAGCCAAGTCTGCTCCGCCTCAAATCTTCGAAGCAATTCAGACTTTTCGTCGATGAGCTGTTCCGGGAACCTGTCGTAGCCCATGGTCACGGGCGCGTGGATCCAGGCACGACCCGGGATGAGATCAGCGCAGAAAAACACGCGATGCGCCGCCCCCACCAGCTCAGTGTGGAGCATGCCGGGCGTGTGCCCATTGGTACGGCGGAACATAAACCGCGGCCCAAGCAGCGCTATGAGGTCTTGAGAATCGGGGACACATACGAGGCGCCCGCTCTCCTCAAGCAGCGTCGGAAGCTCAGGAATGAACGAGGCTCGATCCCGGGCATGAGGCTGCTTCGCGCGCCCAAACGCGCTCTCGCCCACCACGAACTTTGCGTTCGGAAAGAGCAAGCCCGGCGAGCGGCCCTCGCTGTAGGGCTGAAGCACGCCACCGGCGTGATCGAAATGAAGGTGGCTGAGGATCACGACGTCGATGTCGGCGTCCGAAAAACCCAGCGCCGCGAGCGACGCGAGCAGCACGTGCTGCTCCTCAACGACCCCGTAGCGCGCCTTCATTTCGGGCGCGAAGAACGCCCCAATGCCGGCTTCCAGCAGCACACGCTGGTGGCCAGTATCGACTAGCAGGGCGCGACAGGCGATTGCGATCCGGTTCTGTGGGTCCGGAGTGTACCAACGGCTCCACAACGCCTTCGGTGCGTTCCCAAACATCGCGCCCCCGTCGAGGCTCTGGGAATTTCCGAGTACGTCGTAGATCTTCATGGGGTCACTTTTCGAAGGGTGACGGGTCTCCGGCTCCGACGCGCACAATCTTGGGGCCGTCCCCAGTCAGATCGATGATCGTGGTCGGGGTTTCACCTCCAACGCCGCCATCAATCACCAGTCCAAGGCCTCTGAAATCCATGTTGATCTCCTTGGGATCGATGTAGGGCGGGGAGTCGGGGCGCGATGCGGTGCTACTGATGATCGGGCGCCCGAGCTCCCGCGTGAGCGCCAGCGCGATCTCATGCTTCGGAACACGGACCCCCACGTGTTTCCGCGGGGTCTGCACGACCTTGGGGACTTCGCGAGTGGAGTTGAGAATGAAACAGTAGGGACCCGGTAGGTACTGCTTGGTGATGCGGTACTCGTAGTCATTCAAGACGGCGTAGCGGGCCACATCGCCCAGGTCGCGGCACACGAACGCGCACTGTTGCGACTCCTTCATGCCCTTGATTTGGTAAAGCTTTTCAAGCGCCTTCTTGTTGAACAGGTCGCAGCCAAAGCCGTAACAGGTGTCAGTCGGGTAAGCGATCACCTCGCCACGCTGGAGAGCTTCAACGGCACGGCGGATCTTCCGCGGGTCGGGCGTGTTCGGATTGATTTCAACGATCATTGTGTGGCGACGGCGGGGTAAAAGCTGTGGCAGAGCCGGCTCAGTCAGAGCCGGCTACAAAACGGAGCGCAGCTCTAACACCCGAACGGTCCGCGCGGAAACCGTTAAAGCTAGGCGTTCGGCGAAGGACTGCACCTGCTCCCCGTTCAGAACGTCGATCGCGTCGTAGCCTGGGCATTCGACGGAAACTGATTGGGAATTCGGCGTTGGGTTGATCACGTAGAGCAGCGCGGTCGGGCCCGGGGTCGGCGCAGAATGAAACACCACTTCAACTTCCGGAGGATCCGCGCGCAGCTGGCGTAGCCCCGCCAAGCGGACGAGAGCGCTGACAGCGGCGCGCAGCTCCGCCCGTCCCGAGGGCAAAAGCCGGGGCCAGCCTGAAGCAGAGTCGGGTTCAGCACCCAGCTCGCTAGGCCAGAAAGGCCCGATGCTGACCGCCGCTCCCCGCGCTTGCGCAAAGCGGAGTCCTTCAGCTAGCGAAGGCTCGAGGACTCGCGTGGTGATGGCGACAGTCCAACTGGCAGAGCTGAGGGCGTGATCCAGGTGCTCGTCGGCACAGATCTGGTACGGGACTCTCAAGGACCGGAGCGCGTCGATCAACTCCTGGAAGAACCTCTGAGCTTCTAGCAGCTGAGCCAACTCGGGTTCGAATGGCGCTCCCAGTGTACTCTCGGCGCCCAGCGCAGCGTCAGGCAACCCGAGCCAAGCTGCGTCCCAGGGCTTGAGCGCTTGAGCCGAACAGGAGAGGAGCGCGACCCGGGCGGGAACCACCAGCGTGACCGAAGCTTCGGGACGGAAGAGGTGCGCCTGGCACGTCTCGACCACTTCGAGCAGCTTCGCCCAGTGTTCAGTGAACTCCGTCGGTGCTCCGTCCGCTTCGAGGACCGCGCCCAGCGCGTATGGGCGAGGGACGGCGGGCGTCACTGTGAAGCCCCGTGCGCCGCGCGCCAAAGCGAGCCAGCTTTGGTACGCGTGCTCCTCCCCGCTGAGCGGCGACTCGTCGAGCGAATACCCGGACCGCAATCGAACGAAGCTGGGGATCCCGAGGGCCTGAGCGCGGCTCAGCAGAGCTCGCTCTGGCCACTTCCAATCAGCGTCACCGCGCAGCGTCTGAACCTGGACCAGCGCCTCGGTGTCCGCAATGGACCACCCCCCAAAAGGCCCTAGCTGCGGCAGAATCCAAGCCGCACCCTCCAGGCCCTGCGCGATGAGGTTCGAACGCAGCTCGGAGTAGGCCTGCGCTGCAAGCTGGCGCTGAAATACGGTCCAGTCGAGATGCGCAGTCGCGGTCTGGTCACTCAAGCCGAGCACCGCCCTAGGCGGCAGGGTTTCGTGAAAGTCGACGATCTGGGTGCCGTGCGCCTGGCGTAGCTCAGAGAGCTTTCCGTAGCGATCGCGGAGGGCGTCTCGATAAGCCGACAACGCATTCGGATGAAAGTCGCCCAAACTTCGGGCGGGCAGCTGGGCCGCGTGCTCCGAGTCCACTTCGATCAGCACAACCGGGCCATGCGGAAAGACCAAGCGGCGCAGCACTTGCGCCAACGCTGCGTACCAACCTTCGACCTCCCCAAGGTACTTACGGCTAGACCAACTCGGCTCAGGAAAGCTGTGCAGCAGGCGTGGGATGACCAGCGGGTTTCCTTGGCACGTCACAGCATGACACTCTGGGTCCCAAGCGACCCGGCGGGGCAGGCCGTCAAACGCCAGGTCGCTCGACTCATCCAAACGCGGGCCAATACGCACGATGGCGTAGAGCCCGAATCGCGCCGCCTCAAGCAGGAAACCGCGCAGGTTCAGCCGCGGACTGTCGAAGTCGTATTCGTCGCGTTCAAGCTCATGCACATTCCACGGCACTCGCAGCTCCACCAGGCGAAACCCGAGCGCTCGGACGGCGCCCAAGACGTCTCGCCACGCCTCTGGCTCCACCTGAAAATAGTCGACCGCGGCAGCGCGCAGCGGCACCAGCTCATGGCCAATCTCCAGCCCTTCGGCGACCAGACGCACGCGGTCCGCGTCAGGCAGCGCCATCGGCGGCACGCTCTTAGTCATAGCTGCTGCGTCCGCGGGACCGAGCCCTCGCGCTGCAGCCAAGCCAACGCTTGGCTCTCTAGTCCCGGCGCGGCCTCTTCACCCAGATCGAAGCTGCGCGGAAATGCGACGTGCCCGCCTCGCGACTTCTCCACAACCGAGATGGCCGGGGACAACGCTTGATGGTAGGGCAGCAGGGACTCGCGTGGGACCATGGGATCGCGCGCGGCGCTGAGCAGCAGCGTCGGAACCGAGATCCGCGCGAGGCGCTGAGCGGCGCTGGCTTCGCGGTAGTAGTGGAGGGCGCTCTCAAACCCAAAGCGCGGTGCCACGATTTGATCGTCCCAATCTCGAATCGTTTGGATACGGGCAGCCGCTTCAACGGCGAGCGGCAGGTTCGAGCGTCGCTTCGCGACCTCGCCGTACATCTGCTTCAGGCCGCCTAGTACGTGTCGTCGATAGGTGACGTGCGCTCCCTCGTCGAAGGCGGTGGCCGCGGCGTGCAGGTCGAGCGGGGAACAGACCGCGACCAACGCGCGCACTCTCGGATCGGGATCTTGGGCGAGATGCGTGAGGCACACGTGGCCTCCAAGCGAATAACCGAGCAGGAGCACGTCGTCGTAGAGCGCGCACTCTGCCGACGCGAGCACCGCCCGAAGGTCGCTGCCTAGGCCCCCGTGAAAAAAGTCTTCGCCGCGCAGGTCAGCCCCACGCAAATCCAAGCGCAAGCAGCTCAAGCCCGCAGCTTCCGCGGCGACGGCGGCGTCCAACATGTACGGACTGGAGCTAGACCCCCCTAAGCCATGAACCGCGAGCAGCAGCTTGCGGCAACCGGCCACGTGCCTCAGTCGCCCCGTCAGTCGCACGCTGCCGAACTGCGCGTCGGCGATATCGACGTGGAAGTGCCGCGCAGGAGCGATCACGGGCGGGCGCAGTCGCTTTCCCAAGTGACACGAGATTGTCCAAAAATGACCGCTTGGCACCACGAGCTCTCCAGCTGAAGCGCGCAGCATAGTCGCGAGCCCCCCAAACTTCGCGATAAAACCAGCACTTGACCCCATCGGCCGAACTGCGCGACGCTCAAGGGAAGTTGCGTAGGTTTCTGCTTGGAATCGGAGCCTTCGGGCTCACTCTGCTTGGCCCTGGGCTTCTGGGGTGCTCGGGAACGACTCGGTCCCGAGCCGCCGAAGTGCCTGCCCGCGCCGGGGCCGGACAATATCCAAACGAGCAAGAGCTACCGGCCGCCTACGACGGGGTTTCGCCCGTGGACGTGCTGCACGGCAAAGCGACCTACTACGCAAACAGCCTCGCCGGCAACAAGACCGCGAGTGGCCAAGTCTACGACCCCGAGCTGTTCACCGCAGCTCACCGCAAGCTGCCCTTCGGTACTATCGTCCGCGTCGTTCGCACCGACACCCAGCGCTACGTCTACGCGCGCGTTAACGATCGCGGTCCGTTTGGAAACAGCCAACGCATCATCGACCTGTCCTACGCCGCCGCCGAACGTCTGGACATGCTGCGCGCTGGGGTAGTCCCCGTGCGAGTCGAGATCCTGCCGTGAGCCGATTCCGTTTTTTTGAGCCCTTCAACGACGCTGAGACCTGTGACTACCTGCAGTCGGGCGCCCGAGTCGACGCGCTGTGGAAGGCGTTCTCACAAGTTCGCGCGCAACCTGAGACTCACTGGCTTAAAGACTTACGCGCCCTCGTCCATCACATCGACCCTGGCTTGGGACTCGAGGTCCGCTACGAACCCAACGGCTCCCGCGCGCTCAGCGTCTTGCCGCTCGGCGGCGCGCACTTGAAGCCGCTCGCAGATTGGTGCGTCGAACGCGGCTCCGCGCGAGCCCTCTGGCCACTTGATAGTGGCCGACCTCCGCTTGAGCTCCCCGCCGCGCTGCGACTCGTGCTGAAGGACTTCAAGCTCGATCTTGGTAAGACGCGTGCTCGTGTAGGCGTGGGTCGCGGCCACTTGCTCTCGGTGGTTCTTGCGAGTCACTTGTTCACCGGGCCTGGCGATGAGCTGGGTCAACGCGCCGCGTCCGCCTTGGTGCAGTGGCTCTTGGGTGACCTCCTGTTCGAGCGCTGGGTGCTGGACGTCTCGGTGGTCAGCGCTCCCAAGCCGAGCCCGCTTCGGGTGGTAGGCGCCAATGAGGCGGCCTTGCCTCTCAGCCTGCAGGAGCTGCCCGACGCGCTGGAAGCCGCCAGGTTGGGCATTCAAGCGGCGCTGCCGGCGGAGCCCCTTCACCTGTTCTGCGAGTATGCGGATTGGGTGTTGTTCGAATTGGACGAACCGAGCGACGCGTGCCTGTTCCCCGACCTGCTCACTCACACGACGATGTGTCCAGAAATGCTGAAGTGTTATCTCTCCGGAGACCCCTTCGCGTCCGAGCGATTCAGCTCGCAAGGCGAGCGCTTCTGCATGCTGAAGCTAGCGCTGACCGGGGACTTGGAGCAACGCACGACGGAGCGACAACACCTTGAAGAGTTCTTGAACCGCAGCTTGGTCCCAGGGCAGCTAGGCTGCGTGGTCGGTGCGGGACTGGGACGCGACTACGCGTACCTCACGCTCGCTCTATCCGACGTGGACTCCGCGCTCCAGGTGCTCAGACGGCGGCTCCGTGAGCAGCAGGCTCCTAAGAGCAGCTGGGTGCTCTTCATGGACAGCGAGTGGCGAAACGAGTGGTTTGGGATCTGGGAACAAACCCCACCTCCCGAGCTCGCCGATGCAGGCGACCGCACCTAGACCAAGACCTGGTCAAGCCACTGACCCAAGGGCCCCAGGGTCTCATCTTGCGCCCGCCGAACACACGCGGCGCGAACCATCTGCAGACTCGGCTCGATGTACTTCAAGTAGCTGCTGTCTCCCTTTTGCTGCTGAATGAACACGAAGCGCCCCGCGTCTTTCAGTTTCCGCTGCACGGTCAGGCGGTCTACCTCTAGGTAGAGGCGGTCGAACTCAGCGTCGATGGCCCTCGCGCTCGCGTATTCGCCCAAGCGAGCGAGGAC
>JBDKJZ010000002.1:0-41776 GCA_039796375.1 Pseudomonadota bacterium | reverse complement strand
GAAGGATCCGATCAGGTGGCAGGGGGATCAGGAAAATCTCTACGTGTATCTTGGCGGAGATCCGGCTAACTGGGTGGACCCGAGTGGGGAGTCTTGGCTGATTGCGGGGGCCGTCGCGGTCGGAGCCGTCATTGTTGACAGCGTCCGCATTTTTCTCAACGCATGGGACAGTTCACGCCGCCGGTACCCATACGATGACCTTGACCCGTTTTCAGAGCGTTATCGGCACTGCCTGGCAAGTTGCGAGCTGACGCAACGCTACGCATCTGGCTATGCAGAGGCTCTCGGAGACTGGCACGAGGAGATCGGTGCTGATCCGACTCATCCTAATTGCGACGTAGACAGAGCGAACAACAGAGAGGGTCGAGAGGCGGGACAAGACCCCGAAACCGATTGTTCGCTATCCTGCTACGGTTTTGCGGAATCGCTCTAGGCCATGGGTTATTGGAAACGTGAGCTGTTGAGAGCTGCAGCACTACTCGGCAGCGGAGCTTTGGTCCTGCTGTCGGTCTACGTGCACTCCCAGTGGTACTTCAAGAATGTGCGAACGTTTTGCGATGAGGTCATGCTGGGAGAGTCAATCGCCGAGATTCATCGCCGAGCCAATGACACGGGACTAGACTTCGAGCAGACTGCACCCCCTAGCTATTCAGTCGGAGGAATGACTTGGTCACTTGCTTCATCGAGATGCCTCCTAGGGACCCACGACGGTATGGTCGTACGGAAGTACTTCTCGGACAGTTGACGCGCGTCAGCGAAGTCCGGCAGTAGTCGGGCTTTGGCGCGCGAGCGCTAGTTCGAGTCTTAGCGTGCTAGCCACGTATCCCGCTCTCGTGCTAGCCACGTATCCCGCTCTCGTGCTAGCGTGCCTCCGTGGAGTCGGGACGCGGCGTCAAACAAAGCGGAGCAGTGATGTTCATACCGCGCACCTTATCTGCCCGACCCACCAGCAACTACACGTACAGCGCCAATGGTGAGCTCGACACGCAGGTGGACACGACCAACGGGGGCGTCACGGACTACGACTATGACGCGAGAGGGTCGCTGCTTTCCGTCACGCTGCCGGACACTCGGCAAATTGAGTACACGATAGACGGCCAAGCGCGGCGGGTGGCGAACAGCATCGAGGGGGCGGCGGTAAAGGGATGCCTCTACAAGGACTACATGCGGAGCCTTCGTCATGCACGATAGACATACGGTTGTTGGGTTCGATGTTCGAGTTCGGGCGCACCCCGACCTGACCTGGAACGGGGAGCGTCGAGGCCGATATCTACTGAAGATCGATGCGACGCCACTTTCAGTGGATCGCAATGTTTGGCCATCGGTACTTTCAAGCCGCCCTGACATGCGACAGCAGGCCGGTGCGCTGAATCATTGGAGTGACCTAGCCCTCATGCTCCAACCCGCGAAGTCCTCAAGCGTCGAAGGGGTGACGGTTGCCACCACCATCCTCATCGGCTCGGGGTCGGCTCCGACCGAATGGGCGAACGACAACCTCGAGCCCACCTCGCCCGGACTACTTGGTCCCGGGTGGCGCCTGCTGGGTTACGACATCGCTGATCCCTGGCTGACGAGCGGCCTCATGAACTGTGGCTATACGGACGCCGAGCGTGAGCCTTGGATGTCGCGTTGGAGGCAGAAGCTCAATGCGCATCACCTGTTTGATACGCCAGACGAGGGCCTTCTTTTTGCCCAGGACACCAACGAACGGGTGTTCGAACACGCGCCATTCTACGTCTATGGCTTGTACACTTCGGAAACGGCGGTCCGGCTGCCGTGATCCATCCCCGCGCGCAGAGACCTGGTTGCTGGCGAATCTTCGTTTGCACCGTCCACTCGGCGTGCGCGGCCAGGCGGCTCGTTGTTAGCGTCGCGAGCGGTAGCGTGGCCCAGCGGTTTGACTACGACGTGTTCGGGGGGCGAATGGCTTGGCGTGTGCGGCCGCCGTGCCCGACCCCTTGATCTATTCGAAGGCGCTAGAACCTTGACACGCTGGCAGTGGCGGGCAACCCTAACCCTTGCGGTAATCAGTGCGCATGTAGTTGCCTACTTCGCGGCGGACATGAACGCGAGGTGGCGTAAGCGAGACATCAGTAGCTTTTGTGATGCCGTGAGACTCAACGAGGAGATACTGGTCATTCGAACCCGAGCAACCGAGCGGGGGTTCAAAGTTACGGAGCCCGCGCCACATAGCTTGATAGTAGGTGGACTGCACTGGAGCCTGGTGTCTCCGCGGTGCCTGATAGGAGAAGCTGCCGGTAGGGTTATTCGCAAGCACTACTCTGAAAGCTGATTGCGGGTTCAAGCCGGGTACAGCGCAACCCGGAGCTTGACCCTGACGCGGTGTCAGCTTGAGCCCGCGAGTATCGCGACCCGTAGGTGGGCATTCAATATCCAGCGCCTACGCGCCCCTCGCCACTAGCCCAGTGTAGAGGCGCCAGTCGCTTTCTGTATCGACTTCGTACCAGCGTGAGGAGACCGCTACGGCACCGATTGGCTGACCCGCTTCTAGGAGGCCAGAGAGCAATGAAGTGACGTCCAGGCGCGCCTGGCGTTCGGGGGGCAATGTTGAGATGAACCGGCGTATCACTGCGTACCCCGTTGGTGTCAGTTTTAGGAGGCCCATGTACTGGCCCTCGATGTCGTCCAGCGAGGCGGCCCGTTTGCCAATCTCTTGAAGTAGCCCGGTCGGCGTCAAGCGAAACGTCTCTGCATCTGAGAGTGGATCGGCGAAGCGCGCCTCCCACAGGGCTCGCCACCCGGTGTGGTAGGTGATCGCGATATCCTCAGCCGAGCTCTTGAGCCCCAGGATGGCATCTGGTTCATAGACAATGTCGGCGTAGCTGACAACGCACGGACCAGCCGTTAGCCATGCCTCGGCGGCCAGCATGGATTGAACCATTTGGGTGTTGGCCCAGTTCGGATTGTGAAAGTGCACGTCCGCAAGCCCGGCGAAGGCCTCCGCGCGATACCCGGTGACGATTGCAGTGGTTTGTACACCGGCCGCAGCTAGCGCACTGAGCTGCCAGTCGATCAGACGCTTGCCACCGAGCTCAGTGAAGCACTTGGGTTGATCGCCAGTGAGTGTCCCCATACGGCTGCCGCGCCCGGCAGCTAAAATGATTCCGTTCATAATTCACCGAAGGTCTTTCTAAAGAGTTCGAGATCCAATTCGTCGAATGGTTCCTCACGCTCCGGATGCCACATGATGCCCGTTAGCGGTTCGTGCTTGTGACGAGCAGCCTTGACCACTCCGTCGGATGAGCTGGCTAACACCTCGAACTCGTCCGGGACAGTCAGGGCGCAGAGGCGGTGATAGCTGTTGATGTTTCGTGGGACGCCGCCGACGCTCACTTCCATTCGTGTCGCCACATGTCCCGGTCGCTCATGCAGCTGCCCTTGAAAGTGATCGACCAGAAACTGCATCCCGCGACATACGCCAAGGACCGGAAGACCTTGAGCGCGTGCGCCCTCGAGTAGGGCGCGCTCCGTGTCATCGCGCTCGGGTGCGTTCCCCCCGTAGGTGCTGAGATCATTGCCGCCAGTGAGCAACACGCCGCTGATCTCTAGTGAGAAATAGTTGCTCACTGCTAGCGGGTAGTTCGGGACAGGGACTGGCAGAAAACCGGCCGCGCGGAGAAATGGCGCCCAGTTTTGGTCCAGCGCGTCGCGACGCTCGCCGTGGCGCGCGTCAATCTGTACCCGCTGACTAAGTAGCAGGCGTTTCATCGCACGACCCGAACCTGTTGCGCCGCGCAGTCAATCTCCAACACCTGTGCTTTCGACCAAACATTGAAGAGCTTTGCGCCGGCCCCGATAACGGCGGGGATCCCAAGCTCCGCGGCGCGGATCGCCATGTGAGAGTTGACTCCACCGAACATTGTGATGAAGCCGGCGATTCGCCGGGAAAAAATCCAGTCGTAGCCCGGATCGGCGCTTGGAATGAGGAGAATGGAGCCGGCTAGTGGTAGCCCCCCTTCTGGCATAGCGCCGTCCTTGAGTGCTTGAGCAGGGGCGACCGCCCTGAGCTGAGTCACGAAATTGGGTCTGTCAGCTAGCTGGTGAAAACTGAAGACGTCTGAGACACTTTCCAGCAGGGGGGGCAGCATCAGTTGCTGGGTCAGGGCGTAGCGTTCGCGTCCCGCGGCAAGAGACTTTTGAAACTCACCGGCTATGTCGGCGCTGGAGGAATAAAGTCTATTCACGATGTCGATCGAGCAGAGCGAGCACTCTTCAACTGAAACCCCGTGCTCAGCGCCGAGTTGACGAAACAGTTCCAGCGCCTGGCTAAGTGAGCGCGTAAAGACGAACTTCGCGTGTTCGCGGCCCTCGATCGCAGAGCGAATGAAGTCAAAGAATCCGAGGATATCGTGCTCCAGACGATGCGTCCGCAGCAGATCCTGTGTCTTGCGCAGCTGCTCTAAAGTGAGCTGGAATGGTTCGCGGGGTTCCGGAGGTTCTCGTTCCGCGGTGAAGTCGAAGTAGCGCTCGGGCGCGACGTCGTAGCGGGGTGATAATAGGTCGTATGTTCCGGGACGCAAATGACCGTAGCGGTTCAGAAAGTCGTCCGCTGGAAGCGCCAGAAAGTCCTCGGTCATCTTCGAGCCCACTGTGTTGAGTGAGCGCATAAAGGCCGTTCTTTCCTCGGGCCCCAAGATACCAACTGAAACCATCGAGTCGAGCAGCTGAGCCGCAATGAAGCCCGCGCGAGCGAGACCCGCGAAGGGCAGCGTTCCGTAGCGCTTGCAGTCTTCGAGCAGCCAGTAGATTTTCTCGACGATACCCAGGTCAGATTGGACCAAGGTCTGGTAGCGGAGCTCCAACTGATCGATTTTCTGAATGTCGCGTCGCCACAAGCTGTCAACGCCGCCGATGATGCGGTTGGTTAGGGTGCGGAGGGCCTCGGCCAGGTTGACGCAGTCGCCTTGGGTGAAGCCGCTGGCGTTCAGGCGCGAGAGGCGCTCAGGCAAGTCGAGCGTATAACAACTAAAGATGATCTCGAATTCGACCTTGTCGTGCTTGCTGGGCTCAGCCGCCAGCGAGTCTAGATAGTAGTTCACCAGGCGCTCTGCGAAATCTGGATCCAGACTATCGGGGATGAACGAGTTAAAGCTGACTCGTACGTCGATGTACGGCAGACCATGAAAGTCGATGAGCAGGGGGAAACTACGCAGGTTGCGGTAGCCGTAGTTGTTTCGCTGGTACGCCCAGATGCTGTCTGTGACGAGCTCGCGGTAGAGCGACAGCGCGAGGGGCCGCGGGCGGACCCCGATAATCTCAGCCGGATTCCAATCGGGCATGATCCCGAACAAGGCGCGTTTGCCAAACAGGAAGGGATGCGGGCGGCCCAGCTCCTCAAACTTGTGGGCGATCTGGTCCAGGGCGGCTTCTACCTGCGCGTCCTCGACTTCAGGAGCCCGACAAGCCGTCAGCGGTCTGGCTTGCAGCAGGAGCGCCTCTCCGTTGAGCAATGCGAACTCGACGTCCAGTGGTACGCCGTCAACAAGCTCATCCAACTCGCGAAGCAGCGCGATGACCGGGACGAGAGGATGGGGGATGTCGCGCGGTTGGCCCTTGGCGTACAGGTAGTAGGTCTTCAGCTGGTCACCTGCGCCCGAAGTGACGGTGGTGGTCAGCGAGCTTCGATCGTCGTAGTTCACGACGTAGTAGGCGCTGCCCGTATTAGGATCCCGCGTGAATGCCACGCCGCAAGCGTCCACCTTCTGAAGCATAGGCTGAACTAGGATCTGGTCGTCGCTGCAGGTCTTGGTATAGGACCCAAACACAGCCGCTACGGCGTTCAGGAATGCGTCATGACCTTGGACGTTGAGGACTGACGTGAACTTTCCCGCCATCGACTCCACGGCGCCGTCTTCACCGACTGCGCTACTTCGCACAACGACGGGTTGACTTGACCAGCCGAGGCGCTGAAATTGTGCCAGTACCCGCTGCCGGTCGTCGCTCCACTCTGCGAAGGTGAAGACGAAGCGTGGGAGTACGCGAGCTGACGTCAGGCGACCTTCCAGGTTCGCGAGCGTATCGGCCTTGGTTCCGAAGAGACCTGGGCGCTGAGTCACGCAGGGCTCCCGTGTGCTGAGTGCCCGCTGAGGAAGGCCACGCAGTCGTCAGCCAGCGCTTGGATGCTGCGGCTACCGTCGTTGAACAAGCGCAGCGTCGGGGCAAGCGGCAGCTCAGGCTGAAGGTCGACTCCGTAGACGTGCTGCGCCTCACCGGTCGCGCCCCGCGAATAGAGCTGTTTTTGGTCTCGTTGCTCCAAGACCGATAGCGGTACGTCAATAAAGACCTCAACGTAGCCTGCTAGTTGCTCCCGATTGAACGCGTGGATCTCGTGAAACATTGAGATAGTCGCGATAATCACGGTCAGACCCTGATTGGATAGGAGGCGGCACAAGCGGGCGTTCCGATAGGCCACGGCCAAACGGGCAGCCCTCGAATGACCATCGTAGCCGCCATAGACTTCTCGCAAAACGTCGCCGTCCAACAGGACTACCGCAGAATTGGCCGGCTTCAGTCGTTGGTAGAGCTCTGAGCCAAGGCTAGTCTTCCCCGCGCCAGCTAAGCCTGTCAGCCATATCACCCGTCCGTTGGGTTGCTCAGTCATGGCGGCATCGCCCTAGGCACGCTTCTGGGCTACCCAAACACGAGTCGTGTAGGGGATTTCCAGCGTAGCTCCGCCCCGACGCTTCAACACTTCCGCGATGTCCTCGATCACCCGTGCGAACTGACTGCCCGCTTGGCGTTCCAGGGTCGCGTGCGATCGCCAAGCCTCGAGGCAGTCTTCGACTGTCTGTGAGTGGTAAACAACGCCTTCGACGCGCTGTACCTTTCCGAACAACTGGGACTCGTCGATGATCGTCGTTTGGTCTTCTCGCCGCGTTCCGTAGGCGTACTCGGGGACCCGCGCCCGGATTGCGGCTTCGATCTCTGCCTGGGTAGGATCGTTCAATTCCCGGTGGTTCCACATGCACGCAAACCAGCCCGTAGGCGCGAGGATCCTACTCGTTTCGACCAGCGCGGCCGATCTATTGCAAACATTGAACGAGGAACCGAAGGTCACAAGCGAGAAAGCACCCGCCTCTTGCCCCGTGTCCTCGCCAATCCCCTCATGCCAGCTGACGTTGGGCAGGTGATGGGTCCGCTTGACGCCGTTGGCGCGCATGGCGTCGTTGGGCTCGACGGCGCACACCTGGAGGCCACGATTCGCGAGCTCAAGCGTCAGGTGCGCGACCCCCGCTCCCACGTCGCACACACTAGCCCCCGGTCCCAATCCGACTAGCTTGAGCAGCTGGTCAATGGCGTCAGCGGAGTAGTTAGGCCTGAGCAGGTACGCGTCGGCTAAGTTTGTGTAGTTCCACTCCGTCTTCACGAATTCTCCGGTGGGTTGAAGTTCGGTGCCAAGCAAACGGCAGGACCATCCGCCAAACTCTTAGAAGCGCGAGCGTAGCCTATTCAGGACCCATCGGCCAAGCACCGCGGGCGACACTGAGCGGAGATGCTTCAGGCGACCAAAGTGCCGGTAGAGCCCCGCGGCATAGGCGTTCGTTTCGCGTGCATCGAGGCACTGCCCCGTCAGGTGGTCCCGCTCTTGCTCCGAGAGACCACGCAGCCGGAGAGCCGCCTGAACGAGGATTTCTTGGTCCCGAGGGTCGAGCCCAGAGGCCCCTAGAAGGTCTCGGTTCAGACGCCGAAGCCAGACCAATGTTTCACTGACGGCTGGTGCAGCCACGGTCCCCACGACCGGCCTGCCAGGGAGCTCACGGAGAAACTCAACCCGATCGACGTGCAAGGATAGATCGGGGACTCGCGATTCATCGACGCCTTGTTCGTAGCCGAAGCGGTTGAGTAAGTCTGCGCCGCGGGCCAAGAAGGCCTCGGCGACGGTCGCGTCGGGCCCTGACAACTGAGCGTAGCTTCCGACCGAGCCGGCGCGGTTGATCGTCGCTAGCCCTGGCGAAAGATTCGCGGCCCGCCACGTGGATTCCGCCTCTTGGGCTCGCGCAAAGGTGGAGGCCGCGAGGGCGGTTTCAATCTCCCCGTCGGTGGCGGTGAGCCCGAGAGTCCGAAGGACCTGTTGGACGGTATCGAATGGTCTGAGCCTGTAGTCTTCAAACCTCACGACCTGGATCTGGGGTTGAGCCAACCAGAACCGCATGAACAGGCACCAGCTGTCGACCTTGTTGAGCAAACTCCAGATGCACGGAAAGTCCGCGTACTCAAGGTAGGTGAGCGCTGCGGCATCGCGGCGATAGCGCGAATAAAGCGCGTCCCTGGGATCCCGCACGAAGAGGAGGGTCTGCTGATCTCGATACTTCGGTGCCGGCCAGTGGTGGGCCCATTGGACCTCGATGCCTGGGCGGAATCGAAAGCAGCTGTGGTCACTTAGCGCCGGGAGCCAACGCTTCAACTCGTCTTGCTGGCGAGTCAGGGTCGCCACTCCGTTTTGCTCCCGCCACATGTGGCGACGCCGCCCGCGCCAGGTGCAGACCTGGAGTTCCAGAAGGACGTTAATCAGCCACGTCACTCCGGAAGGTTCGAGCGGCGATATCAGCAGCACCCGTTTCACCCGACCCTCCTCCGCTGGTGCCGCCTGGGTGTCATGTCGCCCTCCTGAGGACTAGGCGCTGGAGCCGCGGTCGCATCGGGTGGCGCCAAACGACGGGCAAGACCAAGGTCGCCCAGGCGAGGGTTGCGTACGCCAATACAGGATACAACCCGAACCCAGGGCGAGCCCAGTAGTACCCTAGTAGCCCCGCTCCAGTAGCTACCGAGGTAGCGGCGCACAGCGCGAGATTCTCGGCGGGTAGGAGGTCCCTGAGGGGCAAGCGGTAGCGGTAGTGCCACATCGCCAAGAGCGCAGCCCCCCCAAACCCGAACCCCGCGGAGTACGCGGCGACGACGCCCTCACCTTGCCAAAACATTCCCAGTAGCGGTCCGAGCGTCACAAGCACCCCCATAATGAACGCACCTGCCCAGGCGTTCGGCGCGAGGGTGCCCAGTCCGAGGTTCGCGGTGTATGCCGGCGTTGAGAACATTGCCAAGTACATGCCAACGGACAGCATATAGACCGAGTTCACGAAAAGCGGCTCATAGTGACCGATCCACACTTCCGAGATAAAGGGTGTGGCGAGCACACTCAGGCCAAAAATCGGAGGACACACAAACAAGAAGAGACCGTAGCTGTCCTTGTACATCAGTCGCACCTCTTCGGGATTGACTGCCTGGGCGTGAGCGAAAGCGGGAACCAACGCTTGCGAAGCTGCGCTGAGCAGGCTGCGAATCTGGGTCACCAAGCGGTTGGCCATCTCGAACCAGCCGACCATCGCGAGCCCCCCATAGGTCGAGAGCAGCGCCTTGGTGGCGGCATCGAGCACCATCGTGAGCCCGGCGAGAGCCTGGATACTTAGGCCGTACGCGAGCATCTCTTTGACGACCGGTTTCGAGGCTCGCGTTGGGAGTAGGGGTACGGCTCCCAACCGACGGCGAAGCAAGAGGCTGGTCCCCAGGTAGAGCGTGGCAGCCTGAATGACTTGCGCGTAGGCGAGGGCGAGCACTCCGAAGTGGGGGAGCCACATGAGCGAGATGCCCACGTAAAGAAGCGTACTCAACGTGACGAGCAGACTTCTGAGGTCCATGCGCTGCGCGCCATCGAGCCCCGCCTGCTGGACGCCGGACAGGGCGTTTATCCATAACGACAAGAGCGCCCAGGGGACTAAGCTAAGTCCGGCCGCTAGGGACGCTTCTTGGACGAACAAATGTAGAAAAAAGGGCGCGCTTAGCGCGATGGCCAACGAGGCGACGCCCGTGAAGAGCCCGATCATCAGCTGTCCCGAATGCAGGACCGCGATCACTCCATCGTGGTCGTTCTGAGCGAGTCTTTGCGCGACAAACCTTGAAAGGCTGGGACCTAGCCCCAGTTGCGACAGGCGACTGACCGACGTGACCGCAAGGACGGAGGACCAGATTCCGAGCGCTTCGATCCCGAGCTGCTGATAGACGAAGCGGTAGAGCACAAAGTAGCTCGCGCCAACCACAAGCATTTGGACGACCGTTGCCAGCGCGTTCTGAACGACCTGGGCGCGCCGCACTTAGCGTTCCTTAGCCTCGGCGTGGTGGCCCGCTGAGTCAGTACTATCAACCACGAAGCAGGGTCTGGTGCCGGGGGTGTGGACGTTGACCATTTGCTGAGACCTGAGCCTGACCACCCGCAGCTGAAATCCATACTTGCCGGCCAACTTGCTGTCAATCCGGGCCCGCTGAACGGAAGCGCCCCCACCGCTCGTTCTTGGGAGTCATTTGAGTTTGCGCGCAGCCTCCACCGCCTCAAGCCAACCCAGGCCGAACTCTTCGTCGGGCTCGAGGTAGTGCCCTTCGCTCCACTCGTTTAAGGATGCGAGCATGACGAGCGGGTCGTCGTGCTGGCGCCCTGACTCGAACTTGAGGGCTCGACCTACGGCGTCAGAGAACAGCTGAGGATGTTCACCCGTGACCACTGGCGACCAGGGGTACTTGTTCGGTCGCAGCGTCCCGAAGTCCGCGCCACGGGGAGAAGCGTCCCAACCCGGCGCAATCGAGGGCATGTACGGCAGCGAGGACAGCGTTGGGTACTGGTGCCACTGGGCAGCCCGCAGATCGCTGCAGCTTCGATAGTCCTGCAGACTGGGACCTTTCCACTCTGGGAGTAGGACGTAGTGTGTGACGCTATCGAAGCCTAGATCTTTCAGGTGCTCAATCACGTGCGCGGCGGGATCGATGGCCGCCAGATGCAAACCAGGAAAGCCGTGGCGAGTGAGCCATGCGCGCGCTTCCTTGATTGCCTGCTGAGCCTGACCTAGGCCAAGCTCGTTGATGAAGAACGTGCTGTCGAAGATCGAGAAGTAGGGCAAGCCCTCGACGGTTAGGTAGTTGTCTCTTCGGAAGTACTTCTCGGCGATTGTCTGTATCAACGCCACGAAGTCGTCGACGTCACTTTGGACCCGCCGGCTTTCGTCGATAACTGGCGCATTCTGTCGTCGCACTGGGAGTACGCGACGTGGCATTCGGTTGGCCCACATCAGCGCGAACGGGGAAGAAGCGCCCAATTCGGAACCGAGGAAACCTTGGTCCAACGCCTGCTCGAACACTCGCTTTCCGCGGCACCAGAAGAAACCGTAGATGAACGCGTCGACCCCATGCTCCAGCGCGAGGCGCGTGCGTCGTTCTACGGCTATCGGGTCGCGATCGTCGTAGGGGCCGAGCAGGGGGACTCGGGGTTGGCGGTGGCCCGGAAAACGGGGGCGGCAGTCGCGGACCAGCTCCCACTCAGTGAAACCGGGGTGAAAGTTCTCGTCGCGCTCCGGGATGGGATGCCAGCCTGGGTAGACGTACGTCGCGATTCGCACTTTCCGGTTATAGTTCTAGGTCCGGGGCATGCATCGGGGAATCTTTGTGTTCGCGAGGCTGGCCCCGAAGGGTGTCCGCTGCTAACCCTCGCGCCCATGCTAAAAATGGAAGATCAGGTCGTCGGCGAGGGGGCTGAAGCCACCGCCGGCAAAACGGTGAGCGTGCACTACACAGGGACGCTGACAGACGGCTCGAAGTTCGACAGTTCGCGCGATCGAGGGCGCCCGTTTGATTTTGTTCTAGGTGGAGGCCAAGTGATTAAGGGCTGGGATCAGGGCGTCGCTGGAATGAAAATCGGTGGCACGCGTAAGCTGACCATCCCGCCAGAGCTCGGGTACGGGGCGCGAGGTTTTCCACCGGTGATCCCGCCGAACTCAACGCTCGTCTTCGAAGTGGAGTTGCTGGGCGTTCGCTGAGCCCAGCGGCACGCTGACTCACTTGCGTACGTTGACTATCGTCGCCTCGGCGTCCTGGATATCGACGAGGGCGTGCCACCCTTCCGGGACGTTGGGCGTCGACCAGAGCCAAACGTGCCGAGCATCGGCGGGAGCTAGCTGAATGTTGCCCGGTCCGTGCTCGATGCCGAAGCGACTGTGCCAATACGCTCCGTGAATGAACTGACCTGAGGAGAGCTCCAAGGTCCACGGCGTGTCGTACATGTCTACGCGGTTGGCAAAACCTTCCACGTTGGCGTTCAGGGCAGTCACGTGTTTAGCGACGACCCGCAGCTCCCCGCGTGTAGTCGCAAGCGGATCCAGGAGCCCTTCGCCCAGGCGATCTTTCCCGATGCTAACCAGCGTGGTGAAGACCGGGCGACGCCCTTCGTACGCGACCAGCGTGCCGGTGCTAATCGAGATGTCCAGCCAGCGACGACCGCTCGTGGCGAACCCGGGGAATGACTCGCGGAGCCGCACCAGGGTCACGTCCTGGTGACGGACCCAGATGTCTTCGCCGACCTCCCAATACTCGTCGTCTCCGACGGTTCGGAAACGCCCGCTGAGCGGCAGCTTCTGCTGGTACTCGAGCTCATCTTTGCGTTCCGCGCCTGCGTTGCCAAGCCCCCAGGCCGCGACCCCGCGCTTCACGACGAAGGCGACCGGTAGCTGGGTCTTGTCGTCGAGCGTCAGCCCTTGAAAGTCGCTGTGCTTCGCGCGCTCAATCTCTGCCGTATCCACGAACCACCCGTTGGTCATCATGGCGAGACTGCGTTGATTGCCCGCGCTGTCCGTCGCCTGCCAAGAACCGACTACCGCCAGGCCGCTCTGGCTCGAGATCTTGCCAGCGGTTCGAACCCGACCCTCGTGTTCACTGTCGACTTCGAACAGGTCAGTGTTCGCTTTTGTACGCGCGTACGTGTACGGCATCGGGGCATCCAGTAGAGGCTGTATCGCCATGGCCGCGAGCGTTGGGTGTTCGAGATCGAGGGTCGCCCCCTCGTCCAAGCAGACGAACCCCTCGGGTCTCACGGGGTACCAGCCGCCCTCGCAGTCATCGCGGCCGAAGGCCTCCGCAGCGCGGGCGACGCGGGCCCCAGCGTGCAGATAGCCGGTGATCTTGGCGCCTCGTTCGGGAGACTTCCTGATCGGTGTCGCGTGGGCCGTGGACGCGAGAAACGGACCGTCCTCTGCAGGCACAGGGACCAGCGGCGCGTCGTCGTCTTCGTTGCGACTGAGTGAAACGTCACCAGGCGACTTGCCGCAACTGGCCACCCCGAAGAGCAGCCAGGCGACTTGCCACAAGTGCTTCCGGACCCTGCGCATCACCCGGGCGTGCCACGGGGCTCGCGCAATGGCCTACTTTTGCGAACACCTCCTCAGCCACGGCCCCGCGAGCAGGGGCGTTTCTCTGTGATGGGTCAGCGGGCCGGAATCGATCCCCGTCTGATCTGGTAGCGCCTTGACCCCAGAAGCGCGGGGCGCCAAGCACAAGGCATGATCAAGATGCGCTGGATGCTCACGACCCTGCTCGCCGCCGGGTCTCTGGTTTTTGTCTCGGCCCCCGCGTTCGCCTGCGGAGATGAAGAGGGCGAAGAGGATCCGGAGGATCCGTCGGTGCTCTCGCTGACCGCTGACACCCAGTGCGGCGATGAAGAAGAGGAAGAGGATCCGGAAGATCCATCGGTGCTGACCGCTGACACCCAGTGCGGCGATGAAGAAGAGGAAGAGGATCCGGAAGATCCTTCAGTCCGCTGAATCGCAGGTTTTGGTCAGGGGCGAACGCCGCTGACCACACGTTCGTGACCGCCGTAGTCGCGTGCGCTTTGCAGATCTACAAATCCGGACTCGCCCAAGATCCGCTCGGTGCGGGGGGCTTGGTCATGAGCGATCTCAAGCGCAAGCACGCCCCCTGAAGCTAGATGGGGAATAGCGTCGAGGGCGAGGCGCCGCACGAAGTCTAGGCCGTCCGCACCGCCATCCAGGGCGAGACGCGGTTCGAAATCTCGCACATCCGCTGGCAGTTGGGGGAGCTCGCTTGAGGGGATGTAGGGTGGGTTCGCCGTGATCAGCGATAGCTTTCGTCTGGGTGTAAAAGCGCTGAGCAAGTCACTTTGGTGAAAGCTGAGAAATGGGAGCGCTCCGAGGTGGTGAGCGTTGTCGCGGGCCAAAGACAGCGCTTCCGGCGAGATGTCCCCGGCGCGCACCCACCAGGTGGGCCGCTGTTTAGCGAAGGCTATGGCAACGCAGCCGGACCCCGTGCACACGTCGATCGCCGTCCCGAATAGATGACGATGCGCGGTGCGTCTGAGTGCGGTCTCAACCAGGATTTCCGTATCCGGGCGTGGAATGAGCACGCGCGCATCGACGCGGAAGGGCATGCCGAAGAATTCGCGAACTCCAAGAATGTAGGCGATTGGCTCGGCGCGCCTGCGTCGTTGAATCAGCTCTCGATACGCGTTGAGCTCACTCAGGACGAGGGGCCTCGTGGCGTCGACTATCAGCCTGACTCGGTCGCACTTGAGCACCGCGCAGAGCAACAGCTCCGCGTCCAGGCGCGGAGAATCGAAGCCGCGCCCGCGAAAATCCGTCGCGGCCCAGGTGAGCACCCTGGCGACGGTCCATTCGTCTGTGACACCGGAGCTCACGAGATCGAGTTGCGGAGCGTTTCGACCAGCTGAGCGGTCTCTGCGTGCAGAGCGTCGCGTCGAGCTGCGCTGGGGGCTTCAAAGCGCAAGATGAGTTTCGGACTCGTGTTGGAGGCGCGGACTAGCCCCCAGCTCCCGTCCTCGTACGACACTCTAACTCCGTCGATATCCAGCACGTTAGCGCCTTCAGCGAGGAAGTGCTCACGCACCCTGCGGACGACCTCAAACTTGGTGTCGTCGGGGCAGTCGACTCGCAGCTCAGGGGTAACGTAGGGGCTAGGGAGATCTGCCAGCAGCTCGCCGACGGTTTTTCGTTCTTGGGAGACGATCTCCATCACGCGCAACGCCGCATAGATGCCGTCGTCGAAGCCGAGGTATCGATCCGCGAAGAAGAAGTGTCCGCTCATCTCGCCAGCGAGGATCGCGCGGCTCTCTTTCATTTTCGCCTTGATGAGGGAGTGCCCCGTCTTCCACATCACCGCTTCGCCGCCGCTGCGCCGGATGTCGTCAAAGAGCACCGTTGAGCATTTGACATCGCCGATCACTTTTGCGCCGGGGTGCTTCGGCAGCGCGTAGCGAGCAAACAACGCGAGCAGTCGGTCGCCCCAGATGATTTCGCCGGTGCGGTCGACGACGCCTAGGCGATCCCCATCGCCGTCAAAGGCTAGCCCCACCACCGCGTCGTGCTCCGCCATCGCTTTGCGCAGGCTCTCGAGCGTCTCTGGCAGCGTTGGATCTGGGTGGTGGTTTGGAAAAGTGCCGTCCATGTCGGTGAACAACTCGACCGGAGAGAGCCCGACTCTGCGCAGGGCAGCCACGCCAAGCGGACCTGCTGCGCCGTTTCCGGCGTCCAGCACGAAGCGCGTGGAAGCGTCACCAATAGCGATGTCGGAGGTCAGGCGCTCCAGGTAGCGCTCTGAAATATCTTGTGAGCTGAGCTCACCTCTGGAGCTAGGCGTCTTGTAGCTCCCTGAGCTGACCAGCTGACTGAGTTTCTGGATGTCCTCGCCAAAGAAGCTCAGCTTGCCCTGCATGATCTTCAGCCCGTTCTCGTCACCGGGGTTGTGGCTACCGGTGATCATGACACCGCCGTCAGCCGAGAGCTCATGAACCCCGAAGTAGACCAGCGGCGTAGGCCCGACGCCCACGTTCACGACAGAAGCCCCGCCTGAAAGCAAGCCCCGCGTAAGCGCGTCGAAGATGCGCGGGCCCGACTCCCTGCAGTCCTGGCCGACCACTACTCGCGGCGGAGACCCGGTCCCGAGCATTTGCGCTAAGCCGCGGCCGATGCCCTCAACAACTGGGTCGGTGAGGTCCCGATCGGCGACCCCGCGAATATCGTATTCTCGATAGATATGGCCAGACATGGCAGTGAGCTACACGGAGCCCGCCCAAGTTGCAATGCCGCTGTTTGCGGCCGTAGACGTCCTCACTCCGAGGCTCCGCTGACCTCTGCGCCCGCCCTGCGAGCGCAGGTTGAGCTCGCTTTGGGTGCCCGAGTTCGAGGGCGGCGGGGACGGACCCGCCGTGCCTAGAGCACGGAAGAGCTCTGCTATGCGTTTCGTCCGCTTGCTAGGGTGCTCAGCTGAGCTCGGCGGTCAGCACGCTTTCGGGGCCCCGCAGGTTCCGGATTGGTCTCGCTTGTACCACTGTCCGTGTGTGTAGAACAGTGCCCCGCCGCTGACGCTGGGGACCCACACGATCAACGAGTCGGCGTAGTAACAACCGGGCGGGACTCGGACCCACTGCCCGGGCTCCCACAGCCAGCGGTTGGCACTCCAAATGAAGCGCCCATCCGCCCAAGCGCAACCCGGAGCGGGCGGGTGGGGCGAGGAGATCTCATCGATGACAGCCGGGGGCGGGGCGGAATCGACCACGACGGGTTCGGCGCCACCAGTCAGAAGATGCGGCCCACGGGGAACGTGCTGCAGCGAGGTCCCACAGCAGCACAAACTGAAGCAGACCCCAGTCAATCCTATCACCGACAACGTTCGCATCGGTCGCCTAGACCAGCCAAAAGTATTCAAAGAACAGCTGGGTCAGCCACTCTTCAAGGAACAGGAACTGAAAGATCGCGAGCACCAAGAAGGGCCCAAAGGGCAAACGCGCGCTGGCTAGGCCAGAGCTGGGCTCCATTGTCAGCAGATCGCCGTCGAGTTCCGCTTCGAGCGCCGCGCGTTCGTCGTCATTCATTGCGGCGAGCTCTTGCTTCAGCGCCTCCCGATCGAGACGGACCGCTGCCGGTTCCTCAATTTTCCCGGCGGTGGCGTAGACGACCAGGGCAGCGATCGTTCCCTGAACTGCGCCGGCCATCAACGCGAATAGTGCCCCCGGCCATCCGAACCAGACGCCCGCGAGGAGCAGCAGTTTTGCGTCCCCTAGACCCATACCCGGGTGACCGCGGAGCAAGCGGTAACCTCGGTCGAAGGGTAGCCACACGACGAGAAATCCGACTGCGCCGCCGAGCAAAGCGTCTGTCAAATCGAGGGGGCGCAACGTAAACGACACCAGACCGAGGCCCGCGCCGCCCAAGGTGAGCGCGTCCGGTAGCAGCATATGTTCAAGATCGATGAACAACAGCGCGAGCAGTCCCAAGCACAGCGCGAAGTAGCTGAGGAATGTGAGGATCCCGAAGTGCCATTCGGTGCTCTCGGGCAGGGAGAGCACGAGTTGGTTCATCACCGCCCAACCGGTGAGGCCACCGAGCAGCTCAACCAGTGGGTAGCGCGGCGAGATCCGTGCGCCGCAGCAGCGCGCCTTGCCCCGGAGTATCAGCCAGCTGAGCACGGGGATGTTGTCGTACGCGCGGATACGCGCTCCGCACACGGGGCAGGTGGACGGTGGGAAAGCGATGTTTTGATCGCGTGGCAACCGGTGGATAACGACGTTCAGGAAACTCCCAAACAACAGCCCGAGCAGGACCGCGACGATCAGCAGAAACTCTGGAGGCAATTCGGCAAGCCGCACGCGCCCTAGCCTAGTCGCGAGCGCCCGGATTGGGCCAGGAATCGGATGCGCGCCGGGAAGCCGCTGAGCCAGCCTCTAAGATCTATCGAGGTCAATCGCTGCTCTGGAGCGCTGAAACACGGTCCAAGTTGACACGAATCAGGCGGAATCCAGCGGGGCCGCGGAGCACTGTGTCGCACCAAGCCACCCCGGCGTGGATGTAGCGGACCTGTATGCCCGCTACCTGGGCTGCGACCAGACGTGCGCAAGCGGATTCCAACTCGGCAATTGGGCCTGAGTCTGCGTTCTCGTCGCCTGGCTGAGCGCGGCCCTGAGCGCTGCCCTTGAACTGCAACTCCACGGAACTCGCCTCTGTGGAAATGTCGAAGAGCAGATCTCGTAACTCGGCCTCCGTGAGCAGGCCTTCATAAAGTTCAGGGACTTCGATCATGGCGCACCACGCCCGACCACCTGAGCTCCGGCCGCTAGCTCGCGCTGGTCCAAGTCCGCCGACAGAGCATGACATTGAACGCAGCTCTGCCGTGAGGGATGCGTAGTCCGTATCCCGAGTCTGCCGCTGACCCCATGACAGCTGCCGCATTCGTTTCGCATCCATGACGAGTGCGGCACAACAGGCGGCGCGCCGGACCACGCACGACCTCCTTGGTGGGCGAACCCTACGGAAGAGAAGCTATTGCCCGCGAATTCCGAGGCGGTGAGCCCCGAAGGGGCGCTCGCCACGACGTGGCACTGCAGGCAGCTGGCGAACGGGGGATGACTGACAGCGGGAGCGGTCTTTCCGTCAATGACCATGCCTGTCTGGTGACAGACTAGGCAGTTCGGTTCCGCTTGTTGATCGACCACGTGGGGAATGACCGGGGGTGCGCCGTTGAAGGCTCTACGCGAAGCACGCTGTTGAAGCGCGGCGTCCCGGTCTTCCGGCGACCGACTGACCGGCGCCATTGATGCAGGTAACGCAGACAAGAATCGGTCGAACGCTAGCTGATGAAGTGCGATGGAATCGGGATCGCTTCGATCCCTGAGACCAGCGTAGGAAAGCGCACGTGACACCTCAGGGCCTGTTGCCTCGGTACCCTCAGAAAAGCCTTGAGCGCTTTCCCGGTCGCGAAGCACGCTGAAGAACCCGACCGTAGCCGCCGCGACACAGACCAAGCCGATCTTCGCCAAGCGAGCTGTTTGAACCGGGACCGGGGGGGGAAGGGATTCTGTCACGTCGTCCTTAGACCACGACTACACGCGCCGAACACTTCTTGTAGTCGGGCTGCTTGGAGAAGGGGTCGTGCGCATCGAGCGTCAGCTTGTTAATAAGGAGCGTCTCGTCGAAGAACGGAACGAACAACGAGCCTTGCGGGGGGTCACCGCGACCGTTGAGCCACAGCGGCAAATCTAAAGCCCCGCGACGAGTCTCCACTCGGACCTTCTGACCATTTACCAAGCCCAGGCGACGAGCGTCCACGCGATTCATTTCCACGTAGGCCTGTGGCATCGCGCTACGCAGCTGCGGGATCCGCATCGTCATCGTGCCGCTGTGCCAGTGCTCCAGTACCCGACCCGTGCACAACCAAAACGGATACTGCTCGTCCGGTGCTTCCGGAGGCGGCTGGTCGTGACGCAGCCAAACCTGGGCTCGTCCGTCCTTGGTGGTCGAATGGTAGAAGTCGACACCTTGTCCCTTCCGGACATAGTTATCGTCAAACTCAGAAAATCGAAACCGGGTCTCACGCCAGGAGCCGTCCTTCTGTTGTACAACCGGCCAGCGTAGGCCGCGCGTCTTAACGTACTCAGCGTAGGGGGCTAGGTCCTTGTGCTTAAGACGGGTAAACTTGCGGTACTCTTCAAACAGGTACTCGTCGACGTTGTGGTCATAGTAGCGCTTGAAGTCCCAATACTGGATCTCCTTCCCGGCGACTTCCATATGAAATATGAAGCGCCCGTCTTTGTCTCTCGCGCCCTCGAACCCTAGGTCGTACAACTTCCGAGCGACCGCGAGGAGCTGCCAGGCGTCATCGCGGGCTTCTCCTGGTGGCTCGACCATCTTGAACCATTGCTGCGTCCGCCGTTCGGAGTTGCCGAACATCCCGTTCTTCTCGACCCACATCGCGCTTGGCAAGATCAAGTCCGCGTGCCGGGTGGTCTCCGTCGGGTAAACGTCAGAGACAATTAGGAATTTGTCCTGTAGCTTGCGACTTGGGTAAAACAGCTTGTGAGTGTTGGGTAGAGTCTGTCCTGGGTTGGTAGCCTGGACCCAGATGGTGTGGATGTCGCCACCCTGCTCACTCGGGGTAGAAAAGCTCTCCCACATCTTGACTGCGTGATAACCGGGTGTGCTGTTGATACGCCCTGTCGGCAGGTTCCATAGCTCTTCGACCTGCTGTCGGTGCTCGGGGTTGGTGACGACTCGCCCTCCGGGCAGCGCATGCGCCAGAGTGCCCACTTCCCGCACCGTTCCGCAGGCAGAGGGTTGCCCGGTCAAGCTTGTCGGTGCGTTGCCTGGGGTGCCGAAGTGTCCGCTCAGCAGATGCAGGCCGTGGACGAGCGAGTTGATCGCCGTGCCTTGGGTATGTTGGTTCATCCCCATGCACCAAAGACTGGTGATCTTTAGGTCTCTGCGACCAAACAGGTCGGCAAGGAGCTCAAGGTTGGTCGTCGAGATCCCGGAGACCTTGGAAACGTACTCGGGCGTATACTTGTCCAGGCCCCGACGAAAAGCCTCGAAGTCAATGGCTTTGCCAAGCAGCTCCTGGGGCTCGCTGTCCGCGCGAAAGTTGCAGTGGCGTTCAACGAAGTCCTTGTCGTAGGTCCCTCGTTTGAGCAGCAGGTGCATGACGCCGTTGGCGATCGCCAAGTCGGTGTGCGGGGTCATCTCCAAGTAGTGATCCGCAAACTGCGTAGTCCGCGTACGGCGGGTTCCGATGTCAATGAGCGTCACGCGCTCGCCGCGGCTGCGCCGGTCCATCATCCGCGAAAATAGCACCGGGTGCATCTCCGCCGGGTTGTTCCCCCAGAGTACGCAGACGTCGCAGGTGTCCAAGTCGTCGTAGCAACCCGCGGGTTCATCAACGCCGTATGTGCAGAGGAAACCTGTAACCGCCGACGCCATGCAGAGACGCGCGTTGGGGTCGATTTGGTTGTTCGCTATACCGCCCTTGCTCAGCTTCTGAGCCGCGTAGCCTTCGGGGATTGTCCACTGGCCACTGCCATAGATGGCGAAGCCTTTGGGCGCTTTGAGAACGCGCGCTGTAATGATTTCGATAGCTCGCTCCCAGGAGATTTTCTTGTATTGGTCACCGTCTTTGAGCAGCGGTGTGGTTAGACGGTCCTTGCCATAGAGAGCCAGGGCCACGTGGTACCCCTTGACGCACAAGAGGCCCTTGTTGACCTCCGCTTGCTGGTCACCGGCAACGGCAACAACTTTGCCGTCCTTCACACCGACCTGCACATGACACCCGGTGCCACAGAACCGGCAAGGGGCCTTGTCCCACTTCACGCCGTCGATCACCCGCAAATGAGGCGACGTGCTGCGGGCGCTTTCGCCGGCGAGCCGCGAGGCGGCAAGCGTCGCCGCGGCCATAGCGGAGTTGCGCAAGAAGGCCCGCCGGTCAAGCATCAGTACTCTCCCAATAGGCTTGCACCAGATCGACCCCGAGTACTCCGTGTAGTGCTGAGATCTCCTCGGCGAGCGTCTGCCCCTCTCGTAGCGAACCGACTTCAGTGACCACAGGCAAGAACGTACCCTTCCTCCCTCCCAACAGGATTCGTGGGTCGCGGCTCAGGGCCTCACAGGCTCGGTCCCCGCTTTCGTCTTGCGCAAGCCTCAGTACTAGCGAACTCACCATAGCTCTGTTGTTCTTCCTTGGCAGCGTCTCGGTTCGGGCCCTTAGCAAGACTGAGGCCAGCGAAGTTCGGGGCATTTGCCGAAGTTGACCGCGCACTTCTTGCGGTACGGCGCTGCCGCGCAGGAAGTCTTGCGCCGGCGGGCCCGGTTTAGGCCCAAGGAGGCACGATCTCACGCCCAAGGAGCGTGGCATAGGTCGTGCAGTCGCTGCGCTGCCCGCGTACAGGGGCGGCGCGACCGGTCTCATGCGATTACCCACTACGACAGCTCTTGCGCTCGGCCTTTGGGGGCTTGCGACCCTCGGCTCATGTACGGGCAAGCCCCAATCCAAGCCGGTTCCTAAACCATCGGGCCCGCCCCACCCCGTCGTGATCCATCAACCCCAAATGCTGAGCTCGGTGCGGCTCAAGACCGCGAGAGGTGACGAGCGAGTCGCCTGTGAGCTTTGCCACTCGCTGCGACCAACCAAGCCGCTTCCGAAGAACATGGAAGAGTTGAAAGAGTTCCACCTGGGGATGCAGTTCAAGCACGGAACGCTGCCCTGCACGTCGTGCCACAGCGCAGGTCAGCCTCCACGTCTGCACCTCGCCTCTGGCGCCGCGCTGGAAATGGTGGACGCTATGCAGCTGTGTGCGCAGTGCCATGGCACGCAGTTTCGAGACTACACACACGGCGCGCATGGGGGCATGAACGGGCACTGGGACACGACGCAAGGACCCCGCCTGCGAAACCACTGCGTGGATTGCCACGACCCGCACCGTCCGCAGATCCAGGCGGTGCATCCGGCGCCCGCACCGCGCGACCGATTTTTTGGGAAAGGTTTGGTCCATTGACGACAACAAGACGCAGGGTGCTCAAGATGGTAGGCGCGTCGCTAGGAGCCACCGCGTTCGCGGGCGCCGCTGGGCCGCTGTATGGCTGGGCCGCGGACCTCTCTCTCGATGAGTTCTTGCAGAAGCACTATACGGAGCTAAAACCGGACGAGCTGCAGGCGGTGCTGAGGCGGCTGGAGGCGGAAACCAAGGAAGACTACGGCGCAGACGTCCAGATTGAGGACGTTCGACCGCAAGAGGGGGTTCAGTTTGCCTACGCGCTGAACCTGAGCGTGTGCACTGGCTGTAGAAAGTGTCAGGAAGCCTGCCATCACGAGAACAATCACGATCGCGCGACGAACAACTCGTACATTCGCGTGTTCGAGATGGACAAGGGGACCCTCAGCTTCGATCACGGCAATGCCGACTACGATCATGCGGTGCCTAAAGAGGGCAAGTTCTACCTTCCTGTGCAGTGCCAACAGTGCGACAACGCGCCTTGCGTGACCGTCTGTCCGGTGCAGGCGACCTGGAAGGAGTCCGATGGGGTCGTCGTCGTTGACTACAACTGGTGCATTGGGTGCAGATACTGCGAGGCCGCGTGTCCGTATCACGCCAGGCGTTTCAACTGGCAAAAACCCCAAATCAGCGCGCACGAGGTCAACCCCAACCAAGCTTACCTTTCGAATCGAATTCGCCCGCAAGGCGTGGTTGAGAAGTGCACTTTCTGTCTTCACCGAACCAGAAAGGGGCGACTGCCAGCCTGTCTGGAAGCCTGCCCTACTGGCGCCCGGGTATTTGGCAACGTACTAGATCCGAACAGTACGATTCGATGGGTGCTCGAGAACAAGCGCGTCTTTGTTCTAAAAGAGGAGCTCGGTACTCGTCCCCGTTTCTACTACTTTTTCGACAAGTGACCCGTGACTAACAAACTAGCTGCTACCGACGAAGTTGAGGTCGAGCTTCCGCTGACCTATGTTCGATTCCTGCGCTACCTGCTTGGCCGCGCTCTAAACGGGGGAAGGTCTTTTTATGTTGTGATGTTTGTCCTTACGGCCGTTGCCCTGGCTGGGTTGAACGCCTGGGCATACCAAGTCGCTGAGGGCATGGCGCTGACACAAATGAGCGATCACGTCTCGTGGGGGCTGTATATCGCGAACTTTACGTTTGGTGTTGGGCTCGCCGCCGGTGCGGTCATGATGGTGATCCCCGCGTACCTCTACGATGACCACGAAATGCACGACGTGGTTATCATTGGCGAAGTAGTCGCGATTGCAGCCATTGTCGCGTGCACGATGTTCATCGTGGCCGACATGGGACGGCCCGATAGGCTCTGGCATATCCTTCCGGGGCTGGGTCGGTTCAACTGGCCGATTTCCATGCTGACCTGGGACGTCATTGTGTTGAACGGGTACTTGCTGATCAACCTGCACATCGTCGGCTACACCCTCTACCAAAGATTTCAGGGCAAGACGCCGGCGAAGCGCTGGTATGTGCCGTTCGTTTTTGTCTCAATCTTTTGGGCTATCTCAATCCACACTGTCACGGCGTTCTTGTACGCCGGTCTCGGCGGGCGCCCCTTCTGGAATTCGGCTCTGCTCGCGCCGCGCTTCATCGCATCGGCGTTCATCAGTGGACCTGCGTTTGTGATCCTCCTGCTCGACGCCTTGAGGCGCTTCGCGCGTGTGCGGATCAGCATTGCGCCAACACGCACACTTGAGCGAGTCCTGCGGGTGACCGTGCTGATCAACATTTTCATGTTCCTGTCGGAGGTGTTCACCGCGTTCTACACGGGGGGTAACCACGCGGCCGCGATCAAATATCTATTCTGGGGGAGCCACGGCGGGTACGCCTTGGTGCCCTGGACCTGGGCGTCCTTGGCGCTAAACGTCACGTCGGTCATCCTGTTGTACTTGCCAGGCACCCTCAAAGGGAACTTAGCGATGCTCCACGCGGCCTGTGTTTGTGCGTTCACCGGAGTCTGGATAGAAAAGGGGATGGGACTCATCATCCCAGGATTTGTGCCCAGCACGCTCCACGAAATGGTGGAGTATGCGCCGAGTCTCACGGAGTGGCGGGTGAGCACTGGAATTTGGTCCGTTGGCGCAATGGTGCTCATCCTTGGGGTCAAGTTTGCAGCGCCCGTGCTCAGCGGTCGGGTGCGCAGCCTGGCCCCTTCACCCCTGGCCCCTTCGCCCCTGGCCCCGCCGCCCGAGGCCCCGCCGCCTCCAGTACGCCGTGGGCGCGGAAGGTGAGAATGTTGGCCGTTCTGCGGCGTGCGCCGCTGCGGGCGCCATCAGTGTAGTTTAGTGTAGAGGCGGTGCGGGGGAGGTGGTTTGCGCTTACACCTCCGGAGCTGTGGGCGCTCGTCGCTATCGGGCGGCGCCCTGTTGTGTGGGGGGTGGGGTAGCTGGCGCAAGTTTTCACCAGCTACCCCACCCTGTTGTGCGCGGGGCCCGACTTGCACTACGGAGCGGGAATGAAGAAGCCGACTCGCATGGTAACCCTCTTGTCTCTCTGTCTCATGCCGCCGCTCGGCGGTGCCCTTGGGTGTGGTGGAGGCAACACCCCTGCGGGCGCGGAGAGCGGGAACGTGAGCTGCGACGGTCAAGAGAGACTCCAGCTCGACTGCTCAGGCGAGTTCAACTATGACGCGACCGATATTGAGGGCGGGTTCAGTGCGATCGGTATTGGCTCACTGGACGCCAAGACCGAACAAAAAGCGCTCCGCGAGATCGACCAACAAACCGAGCAGTACGTCGCGCAGAGCCGGCGGTTGTGCGACGAATACAACAAGTGCGTTATCGACCGCGACACCTACTCGCTCCGTAGCGAAAACCTGCGACGCCGAATGGCGCAAGTGCCTGAGCTCTATGACCAAATCAAGCAGGCGGTCGATCCGAATGAAAAGCGCAAGCTTTTAGCGTCAGCCTATCGGGAGCTCGTGCCCGAGTCTGAGCGCACCGAGCTGGTCCTGCAGTTATCGGTGATGGCGCAGGCTCCTGGTCAAACAGACGCGACCCCCATCGCGCAAGGTGCGACCCTCGCTAGCGGCACCCGGGTCGCCTTCTCAGCGGTGGTGTCTCATTCGGCGCATGTCTATTTGTTTCAAAAGTCGCCGAGCGGCGAGCTCAACGTGCTGTTCCCGGACGCGCGGATCCCGATGACGAACCCGATCCCTGCGGGCACGGCGCTGCGCATTCCTCAGGGGGGCGCGAGCTTCAAGCTGGACGACAAAGATATCGGTCTTGAGCGGGTCTTCGTCGTGGCATCGCTGAACCCGGTTGAGTCGCTAGGTCTTGCCGTCGCGGCGATTGGCTCGGGCGCCGCACCTGGCGGCAAGATGCTTGAGCTGACGGAGATCGACAACTCCCCCGCGTGCGCCACTCGCGCGCTGAACTTCGAGGAGGACGCTCCGCCGCAGAAGTGCACGCGGCAACGGGGGCTCAGCTACGAGGAAGAGGCTTCCACCGCGGGAACCGCGAAACCGTCCTTGGTGGCCCGCACGGAAGCCGCGGACAGTCTCATTGCTCAAGTGTTTAGCTTTCAGCACACCAGGTAATTGAGCATGAGACTCAAAGTGGATTCGTATTGGCTCGTGCTGAGCGCGGTGCTGGCGTTCGGTGTGGCGTCTGCCCCTGAGGTCGCGTTCGCGCAGAACGCCGCGGAGGAGCTGCTCACTCAGGCGGAAGCGCTGAGCACACAAGCGCGCGAGCTTGCGGCTGCTGGTCAGCCTGCGGAGGCGATCCCGCTGATGCTCCGGGCGCAGCAGATGCAAGAGACGGAGCTCATGCCGCTTCTGCCTGAAGCGTTGCGCGAGCGGTTTCGCGTCGAGCTCACCCCCGGAAATATTTTTCTGGTTGAGCTCTACTCGCTGATAGACGACCACGTGCACGCAGCCGAGCTGCTCGCGGCCGAGATCCGTTTCCACGAGGGGGTGGCCGAGGGCGATCGCTATAAAGAAGACATCCCCCAGTGGAGGGAGCTGCTCTCGAGCGCTCAGGTTGAGCTGCTCAAGCAACGAGCGATGCAGGGGCTCTCGCTCGACCAGGAGGGACGCTCGAGTGAGGCGTTGGTGATGCTTGAGCAGGTCCTGCCCGAGCTCGAGCAGGCGGCTGGAGTCGACTCAAAGCTGCTCGCCGTTGCAAATCTCGTCCTGGGTCGCGCGCTCGCTAGCGCCCGTTCCTACGCGGCGGCTGAGCGCAGCTTCCTCAAGGCGTTGGGCCACACGGAGGCCACCTTCGGGCTGAATGCGGAAGAGCTACTGCCGTGTTTGTCGGAACTTGGCAGCCTCGGGTTTGCCCGCGGGACTCCAGAGAGCGGCGCTGTTCACTTGGTGCGCGCTCATCGGATCGCGCAGCGTCACGGCTCGGCAACGCTGCCGTCCACCATTGTCGACCTGGGCATTCTGCTCGACCATCGTGACGATCATGCGGAGGCCATCGTCGTGTTCCGTCGTGCTATTTCGCTGTTCGAGCAGCGATCGGGAGGCGCTCCGACGGCTGAGAAGCTGATCGCCATGATGCACCTGGCGTCCGCGCAGGACAGCGCTGGCCAGGCGGGTGACGCGGAAGCGACCTACAGAACCATCGGGCGCCAACTGGAAGTGCTCATCGCGCAGGACCCGATGGCAGCGGGCTTCCGGGGCGCGTTCTTGCAGCGTTTCGGCGTGCATTATCTGCGCAGAGGCCAATACGCGCAGGCTACGAAGTTGCTGAGCCAAGCAGCAGCTGAAACTGCCCGCTTGCTGCCTGAAGACAGCCCGACACGTTTGCAGCAGGGCTGCGACTTAGGTGAGGTCTACTGGGCTTCGGGCGACTTGGAGCGCTCGCTAGATCCTATTGGGCGCTGCTTTGACTCCCGTGAAGTGGACGTGGCTCGCGTGCTTGCGTCGGGCACGGAAGAGCAGAAGCGCGCTTTTCTTGGGCGTTACCTCGTCGCTTATCAAAAGACGATGAACGCCCAGAGACTCGGTGGCAACAGCAACCCCAAGCTGAATCGCTTGGCCCTGAATCAAGTGCTGAGAACCAAGGGCCGTGTACTTGATGCGATGGCCGGGTCTGGCGTCGCGTCACGCGCCTCGGACGATCCTGAGACGCGCAATTTGATGACGCGATTGACCGCCGTGCGCACGGCGATTTCGCAGGCGGCTTCTTCTGGCATGGGCGACCCCAAACAGCTGCAGGCGCTCACTGCGGAGGCTGAATCGATAGAGGGGGTCCTCAGCCAAAGCAGCGCGTCGTTTCGTGCGGCCACGCGCTCCGTCGATATCGCCAGCGTGCAGGCGGCGCTACCGAGTGGCAGCGCTTTGCTCGAGTTCGTCGCTTATCGCCCGATGGACGCGAGCTACCAGAAGTCCGAACCCCAGCTTCGTTACCTTGCGTATGTGCTGCACGCAGCGGGTGAACCAGTGGCGATTGACCTCGGGAGCGCGGAAGCCATTGACGCCGCGGCAACGGCGCTGCACCGCGTGCTCTCGAACCCGGATCACGACGTGACCGCGGCGGCCAAGGCGCTGTTTGACCTGGTCATGAAACCGGTTGAAGGCGCGCTGGATGGAAAGACGCAGATCTTCCTTTCGCCGGACGGGGCCCTGAACACGGTCCCCTTCGCCGCGTTGATCGGTTCCGACGGCTTCCTGATCCAGAAGTACAACTTCACCTACCTGACGAGTGGTCGGGACTTACTTCGGCTGGGCGCAGAAAAGCCGTCGGAGGGCTCCGTGGTTGCGTTTGCCAACCCCGAGTTTGGCGACGGCGATGGACATACGACGGGCTCGTCGCGACTTGCGCGGGTGAAGTTCGAACCGCTCCCGGGCACACAGGCCGAAGCGGACGCCCTGCGCGAACTCTTTCCAAGCTCCGTCATCCATACGGGAAGCGCCGCGTCTGAAGCCGAGCTCAAGAAGGTAGAGCGGCCGCTCGTGCTGCATATCGCGACGCACGGGTTCTTTCTCCCCGAGCGGTCGGTCACTTCGGTCACGGGCGATGGCGGCGCAGCTTCGAACGATGAGACAGCGCAGCAACGCTTGAGTGTGATGGAGAATCCGCTGCTTCGCTCGGGGCTCGCTTTTGCCGGTGCCACCGGGTTGCGTGGTCAAGAGGGTGAAGACGGAGTGCTCACCGCGCTGGAGGCCTCGAGTCTCGACCTGACCGGGACCCAGCTGGTCGTCTTGTCAGCATGCCAAACGGCCGAGGGCGAGCTCAGTCACGGCGAAGGCGTGTATGGCCTGCGACGCGCCCTGACGGTGACGGGCGCTGAGGCGCTGGTCATGAGCCTTTGGTCCGTGGATGATGCGGCGACCAGCTACCTGATGCGGGGATACTACAGGCGACTGCAGGCGGGTGAGGGACGCTCTGAGGCGCTGCGCAACGCCCAGTTGGCTCTGGCCGAGAACGCTCCGACAAGGCACCCCTACTACTGGGCGCCGTTCATCCCCTCTGGCAACCCAGCACCAATAGTGCTCCCGGCGAGCAGCACCACCGAGAGCGCCGATGACGATGATGACGACAGCGGTTCGGACTTCGACTGGGACTTGGGCTTGAACTGGGACGACAGCGACTATGAGCTTAAGATCGCCCCGATGGGGTTCGATCTAGGGGTCGCCGCGCTTGAGGTGAAGCCGCGGGACCTTCGCCCTGACAGCAAAGGTTGGCAGGCGTTTACCGCCCTGGACGTGTCGGTGATCAGCGCCGTGTGGTCTGAAGAGTTCGGCAATGAGTCGTGGGGGGTGTCGGCGTACGACCGCGCCGGAATCAGCCTCGCGGCGTTGACCTTGAGTGGCGACGACCTTGCAGCGCTGCACGCGGACTACACCTTTGTTCTCGGCTACCGAACACCGTACCTCGGCGTCTTTGGGGGCGCACGCTACGGGAGTGGTTCAACGGGAGTCACCGATGGACCGTCAAACTCAGGCCCGTATTTCCCCATGGCCGTCAGAGTTGAAATCCCCTGGTTCGGTGACACACGCTTGTCTGCACTCGGAATGACCGGTGCTTTGGGTGACTACCGCAAAGTTACCGGTCTTGAGGTTCGCATGCCGCTAGGGGATCCCACGGTCTGGCTCCAAGGAGGGTTCCTCCGCACGGAGGGGAGATCCTCTCAGCACACTGAGGCCGTCATGATCCCGTTCAGCATCGGCTTCTGCGAGGAGTGAATTGAGTTCAATCGGCGACTGAGCGGTGTGAGCGCGGCTCAGTCTTGCTCGACGCTGTCGACGATTTCCTCAGTCGACGTTCCGTCACCCTGGGGTGAGGTGGTCGGTGCTTTCGGTTTTGCAGGCTCGTCTTCCACGTAGCCGAGGGCGCGCTTTTTACCTCCCCCTGACGGGGGCGGTCCGTCCGCTTCCGCTCCATGTCCAGCGCCGCCGCCGCACGCGCTGACCAGCGCGAGACCCAACAGTGCAAGCGCCGTAAACAACTGACGGGACGAAACGAACCTGAGGCGAAGGCTTGGAGCAGACATTGGAAGTCGATCTTAGCGACGTTGCTGCACCAGGCGCAAGCGCTGGTTGGCTCAGGTTCACGTCCGATCCGGAGCTTGCCCCTGCGTCGCCCGAATCCCCGCTCCCATCCAGCGGATGGTGGACATGGCAGCCACTGCGTCGTCGACATTCGCGCAGGCGGGCCGATGGCTATCGATCAACCCCCCTGGTGACGTTGGGGCGTATGCAATGGGTTTCCAGGATGGTCGCAATTGCGCAATTGCTACTATCCTGGAAGACGATGGATCCGCTCACTCGGAAAGCGGAGGACAGACAGCCCTAGGGGTGTGAGTCAAAGGCGTTGGCGGGCCAATCGTTGCACCAACTGCGGCATTCGCCGCGGCGGGGAAACCAACGGCTTTCGAGCAAACCCGGCTTCCAATGCATACGGCTGAAGTCGACGTGCGTTTTGGCCACGATCTAGCGCAGGTTCAGGATGAAACCGGCGTCGATGTGCTACAGCTCAATAAGCAGCTCAAGCTGTCCGTCGAGGAGCGATTGCTCAACCTCGAGACGACGGAACGACGGATATCGAATCTACCCGCATCCCGTCGTCAGTGGTCGAGGCAAGCCCTCCCTCGCCGGACCGGGGCGCTCATCTGCCCCGAGGCCTAGCCACTGGTCAGTTCCTCGGCAATGTCGTAGCTTGCCGCGCGCGAAAGGGAATTTATGTCGAACGGGACGACGACACTGAGCTTGGACAACTATGCAGGGGAGGCCAAAGCATGGGTCGCCGCGGCTCAACAGCTCGCCGATGAGAAGCGACACGTGGAGGTTGACCCGCTGCACCTGTTGAGCTGCGGGCTGGAGCTAGATCCAGGGATCGCGGCGGTGTTCCAAAAAGCGGGGGTGGACCTGCGAGATGTGATCGCCGATTCGCAGCGCGCGCTCGGTCGTTTGCCGCGAGGCGACGGGCAGGCGTTCCTTTCTGAATCGATGTTAGAGCTGATGCGGCGCGCCGAGCGTGACGTCCGGGCGCAGGGGCCCCGCAAGGTTGAGCTGGAAGATCTTCTGAACGCTTTGACTCAGGAGGTGCGCGGCGCGGTCGCGGACATTTTGGGTGGGGTGAAGTTAGGGCCAGGCGGCTTGCGCGGATACATGGATGCGTTGCGCTCAGTCCCCAGGCCTGCGGCCGCGGCATCGCAGTCAGCGAACACCGCGGACCTAGTCAAGGACCTAGTGGAGGCGGCGCGCAGCGGCCTGGCCGATCCGGTGATCGGTCGGCAGCAGGAGATACGACGAGTGCTCACGATTCTTGAGCGCCGCCACAAAGGGCACCCCATACTCGTCGGTGAACCTGGCGTCGGCAAGGGAGCCATTATTCGGGGCTTGGCTCTCAAGATCGCGAACGGCGACGTCCCGACGAGTCTCGCCGAGCTGAAGCTGCTGGAGATCGACGCCGGGGCGTTGACGTCGGGGACGCGTTTGCGCGGCGAAGCGGAAGCCCGCATGCGCAAGCTGATTGATTCTCAGCTCACTGCTTCTCGGCCCGGGGCGATATTTGTGGTGCGATCGCTCACCCGTTTGCTGGGTACTTCGGCGACCGCGCCCGCGCTTGGCGACCTGTTCACCTCCGCTTTCGCGGGGGGCAAGCTACGCCTCCTCGCGACGGTCTCGCCTGAAGGGTGGCGCACCATCGAAGCGAATGAGCCCGCACTTGCCCGAAAGCTCACACCGCTCGTGATCGAAGCTCCGTCTTTTGAGGAGGCGACTGAGATCGTCAGAGGGGTGGCAGGTCAGTATGAGAAGCACCACCGCGTCTTGGTGACCGAAGGCGCCGTGCAGGCTTCGGTAACGCTCGCTCGCCGTTACTTGTCGGACCGGTTCTTGCCGGATAGCGCGCTGGATTTGTTAGATGAAACAGCCGCCTCCCGGCGAGTCGGAACCGACGGGATTAGTCCGGAGGTGGACGCGCAGCGTTCCCAGCTTTCGTCGCTGCTCGCGCAGCAAGAGTCGCTCGCGGATTCGACCGACGCACTGAGCCTGTCCAAGGTGGCGGAGCTGTCGGCGCGCATCGCTGAGCTGCAGCCCCAGGTAGAAAAACAACGCGCGGCTATTGAGTCCAGGCGCGGCGCTGTGGGGGCGCTGCGTCAGTTGAGCCAAGAGCACGCGGATGCAGAGCGCGCGCGGGAAGCCGCCAAGACTGAAAAGAACTATGCGCGCTTGGGCGAACTTGAACATGTCACCATCCCAGCGCTTAAGACTCGTCTTGAGCAAGCCGAGAAAGCCGTGGCTCAGGCGGGCCTAGTGACGGAGCGGGCTGCGATTGATGAGTCTCATATCGCGCAGACCCTCGCCGAGTGGACCCAAATCCCCGTGGCCAAAATGCTGGAAGAAGAGGCGGACAAGCTGCTCAAAATGGAAGAGCGCCTTGGGCAGCGCGTGATCGGGCAACCCGATGCGGTGACGGCTATCGCGAAGGCAATTCGGCGAGGGCGAGTGGGGCTTCGTGATCCGCGTCGCCCGATCGGCTCGTTCCTATTCCTAGGGACCAGCGGCGTTGGCAAGACCGAGCTAGCCAAAGCACTCGCCGAGTTCTTGTTCGACGATGAGCAGGCGTTGACTCGCCTCGACATGAGCGAGTTTATGGAGCGCCATATGGCGCAGCGCTTGCTGGGCGCGCCCCCGGGCTACGCCGATAGCGACAAAGGCGGCTTTCTGACTGAGGCCGTTCGAAAACGACCGTATTCCGTCTTGTTGTTCGACGAAGTCGAGAAGGCTCATCAAGACGTCTTCAACCTACTCCTGCAGGTGCTGGATGACGGACGTTTGACCGATGGGCGCGGGCGCCTCGCGGACTTCACAAACACCGTGGTCATCTTGACCAGCAATATCGGATCCGAGCGCCTGATCGACACACCTGCGGAAGTGTTTGAGTCCGAGGACGGCAAAGCCGCCCTGCAGGATGTGCTGATGCAGCGCCTGCAGGAGTTCTTCCGCCCTGAGTTCTTGAACCGCATCGGGGACACGGTCGTGTTCCGACCCTTGAGCAAAAAGGACTTGCGCTCGATCGTGGACATTCAGTTGAGAGGCCTTGAGAAGCTGCTCGCGCGCCGCCAGATTTCGCTGAAGGTGGACGACGCGGCGAAGGATCGTTTGGTCGACCTGGGTTACGATCCCGCGCTGGGCGCGCGTCCGCTGCAACGCGTGATCGTGCGCCACCTTCAGGATCCGCTTGCAGAAGAACTGCTCAAGGGGGGCTATAAGGAGGGGCAGACGATTCACGTGGCGCTCGACGGCGAAGTGTTTCGTTTTCGGGCGGACTGATTGGGCTCTCGGGCGCGCCCGGGGTCTCAGCTAGGGGTCATTGCAACTTGTGTTGCAATTACAATTATGTAGACCCATACTCAGAGCGATGATCCCTTCCACGGCGAAACTGCGTGATGCCATCCGCGACCGCGGGCTTCGAGCGACGGCGTCCCGCATCGCCGTGTTGCGGTTGCTCGGTGAAGCCTCAAAGCCGCTCAGTCACGCGCAGGTCGTAGATGCCATGACCGATGAGACCTGGGATCGGGCGACGCTCTATCGGAACCTGATCGATCTGGTCGACGCGGGGCTAGCCCGAAAGGTCGAACTGGGCGACCGTGTTTGGCGATTTGACGTTTCTGACGGGGACCAGGCCCACGATGCGAAGCTTCATCCCCATTTTGTATGCACGCTTTGTGGCCAGGTCGCTTGTTTGCCCGATCTCAACATCAGCGCGCCAAAGATCGGGGTCCCTCGCGCACTTCGAGACCTGAAGGTCGAGGTCCAGGTTCGCGGGATCTGCGACGACTGCGGGCCCGCCTAGTGCTCCGAAACGCTGTACTCGTGTGCAGTCAGGCACAAGTCGTGTCCTAAAACAAATCGCTCGTAGTTGCCACCGCGTTGCATTTGCTTCGCGACCGGGCTAACCTCCAGGGACTTTGCGCCTTTCGTTTTCGAACAAGAGCGGTGATGGCCGGGTTTCCCGCTGGATCCCCAAGCTGGATACGGTCGCTATCACACTCTCGGGGCTGTGCGCGATCCACTGTGCGGCTCTGCCGCTGCTGATGTTGGCCCTGCCCTTCGTCGGCTCTCACGAGTTTGAGGAGACCTTGCGGTGGAGTCTGGGGTGTGTGGGGGTGCTGATCGTCGGTTTGGGGGTCTGGAGCCACCGCAACATGCGCGCCATTCTTCCACTAGTGTTAGCCTTGGCCTTGTTTGTTGCCTGTGGTGTCGAGGGCGCCCACGGGCCTCTTGAGATCGTGCTGTCGCTCGCGGCTTCCGCCTGCTTGATCACAGCGCATTGGCTGAATACAGCCGCTTGTCGAGCCCACGCGAGCGGGAGTCACGCGTCCAAGCTTAAAAGTGGCGTGGTCGTCAGCGGTCGCACCCATCAGTGTTGTGACTGACCGCTTGGTGGGCCTCCGCTGGTTGTGACTGACGGGCTTCTTAGTCCGGCCAGCGCCGTAAGTGCTCCGCGATCAAGCGTTCACACGCGATGCTCCGCCTGGGGACGCTGAGGCAGCGGACTAGGTCCACTGAATAGGGTTGGGTCACGCATTCTAAGACCCTTCCCCGAACCTTGCCTTCGAGCTCTGCAAGGCTCAGAGCGGCCTGTGCTCCTCGTGCCCGTGTTTCGCGCCCTGTTTGCCCGTACCACGCCTCAACGGCGGCGACGCACTCTTCAGGTTTGACGGACGTCCTTGTGCAGCCGAGTGACGGCCAGGCAGCGACTACGCCCAGCAGCGCCCAGCAGGCCCGGCCGCGGCGCAGCCGGACGCGAGGCGCTTTCTTAGTGCTGGCCAGTTCGGGGCTCCAATCCTGATTGCAATCTGGGGCTAGCTTTGATTGTTTGCACATGGGTTTGTAACCGCTTTGGTCGGACTGGCGTAGGGGAGGACGATGCCTGCTCGCTGGACCTCGGCCAGGATACCTGAAGCTAACGAGGAACGAGTATGAAAACACTAAATTGGTTGATTCCGTGTGCGATCAGTGCGGCCGTGGTCGCTTGTGGTGGGGGGCAGAAGCCGGCGGAAGATCCGGCGGGCGAGAAGTCCGAAGCAGCGACGGCCTCCGAGGGGGCCGCCACGAAAAAGTACACCGACATGAACCGCGAAGAACGCATGGAGTTCATGGGGCTGGTGGTCCTGCCCGAAATGCAGAAGCTCTTCGTTGAGTATGACGCTGAAGGCTACAAGGAGTTTAAGTGCCAGACTTGTCATGGCCAAGACATGAAGGCAGTCGACTTCAAGATGCCGAACGGTTTGTTTGCGCTTCCGGAGGAAAAGCTGATCGAAACTTCGACCGACTACGACGCTGAAATGACGAAGTTCATGATGGACAAGGTTGGACCCAAGATGGGCGAACTGCTGCACAAGCCCTTCGGTACAGAATTCACCTGCCTCAGCTGTCACGAAACCGAAAAGTAACTCAGGAGAAAACTATGGAAAAAGTCGTCACCCCATTCGCAGTTGCCGCGGCCGCGCTGTTCATCGCTGCCTGCGCTAGCCAACAAACCCCAGAGGCCAGCGCGCCCACCACCGCGAGCGCGGAGCCCGTGAAGTGCTTGGGTATTCATGAGTGCAAGGGGAAGTCTGCGTGTGGCGTGCCCGACGGTCACGCTTGTGCAGGGCAGAACGACTGCAAGGGCAAGGGCTGGATTAAGGTATCGGCTGAAGAGTGCGCCGCAAAGGGCGGCTCCGTCCTCTGAGCGGTTTGCTCAAGTGCGACTCAGCCACTTGAGGGCAACTCGCCTCCGCAGACCAGACATCCCGCAGCCATCGGTCCAAGTATTTGACGACTTGGGCCGCGCCTGCTCCGGGATGTTCTAGTTTTTTCGGGGTGCGCCCAAGTAGCGGCTCAACCTGCGTGCTGAGCCGAAACCAGCTAAGGGCCAGTTTTTATCATTCAGACGCTGGTTCGACAGACCATGGTGCTCATCGCCCAGGTCGCAACAACCGCCGGCGAACGCACCCGCTGGCCTCCGTGGCCAATCAGGTCTTCCTGGGTTTGGCGCTGCGTTCCTACCAGCAAAAAGTCCAACGCTTAAGCGAAAGCGAGACGGACAGCGGCATCACCCTGTGGCAGGTGTGCTCTCACTCGATGCGTTGTGCTCGGCGGTAAGAACCATAAGGGAGAAAGCGTGTCCTTTGGCTGCATGTCGAAAGACGCCCCCTGCGATGGCGCCCCCCTCTGCGCCTTCCCAAGGGCTGGTTGCCGCACCCCCTTCAAGACTGCGCTGCTCTTCAGTGAAGAACTCCCTCCCGTGCCTGATCTGTTAAGCGCTATTTGCCGTAGAAACGGCGATTTTCTGTCGTCGAAATCGGCCTGGTGAGATGCGCCAACATTCTTCGGTATTCGAATAGTACCTGCGCACTATCGCGCTTTTCGAGGTGTCCATCAAGTCTACTGAACCCCGCAGGATCAATCGTCAATCAGCGCCGCGGCGTTGTAGTTCGGAGCCGCCTTGCTAGTGCATCCTTTGCGCAACAATTGTGTGCCATTGGTCCCAACGGGGCGCTTGTTTGCATCCAGCTCTGCGTTGAACTTGTCTAGCTGAGCTTGAAGCATTTGTTTGACCTGGGCGTTCGACGCCGAGAGGTCACTGTCTTCATGGGGATCAGTCCGTACGGCAAGCAAAGGGTCGATGGTCGCGACAGAAAACAGCTCGAGCGGCTGGCACGCTACCTCACGCGTCCCGTCATCGCCACGGAACGACTCCTGCTGCCAGAGGATCTGCTGGCACGTCTCTACTCTCGAGCCATTCCGCTTTTAGGTCTCGCGTCGTGCCTGAACCGCCCGAGGATACCACACGACATCCGCCTCCAGAACCCGGTGACCAGCTCGAACTTCTGGGAGAACAAGATAACTGTTCATCGTCAACCATTAAGTATCGCTGGAGTTGGATTCTCGCGCATGTGTTCCGCGTTGACGTAGAGATTTGTCCGCGCTGCGGTGGGGACATGCGTTGGGTTGCGGTGGCGAAGACTGAAGCGTCCGTACACCCCCCTTGCTCCTCCCACGCTGCCGTGGCAGCGCGGGGCCTGGTCGCAGGAGCCCCGGGATAGCTCACGTTCGCTCGCTATCTGATGGTGCAGCAATGTTACGCGCCGCAACAGCCCCCAAGTCCTCATTAGGATCCACTTGGAAAGCTAGCGTTGCCGTTCGAGGGCTGAACGGGATGCTGTTTGACCAACTTGCGACATCGAGGGGCTCGGTGTGATGCACGGCTCCGTCCTCTGAGTGCCACGGGCGCCAAGAACAGGCTCACGAGTGTTCACTCGCTCTGATTTTTCCTAGATGGCGATAGCGACCCACCGCGTCAGCGGAGCAACAAGCCCGGAGCACGTGTCTTGCTCACCGTCCCTGCCTCACTCAAGCGCCCTTTTCGCAATTGGATTCTCCTACGCGTCAGATTTTGCCGCGCTGAGCGCAAACACGCAGGCTGCGCATCAGCCGAAGTGCTCAGGAACATTTGGAATACCTTGTGTCTCTGTTGGTGGTACGCTGCCGGGCCATGCGGCGAACGATAGCAACAGCGATATTCTTGATCTGCGTGGTACTTGGAACCGGGTGCCTGGAAGGCGTGATGCGTTCGAAGGTCCTCTCGGCGAGCAGCGAGATCCTCTCCTGCGATGAGAACACGCTTGAGTCCGTGACCGAAAGCGCCAAGAGCGTGGTGTACGGATTCGACGTCATTGGGTGCGGGCAGGTCGCTCATTACAAATGCGACTATAAGATGCTCCCGGACAACGCCATAGAATTCTCCTGCAGGCTGGCAAGCACCTACGAGTGTTCCCAACAGGAATGCCTTCGCACCATGCCCGCCAAACTGAGGCCACAACTAGAGAGCTTTCCTCTCGAGGACAGTATCGAAGAACGCCACGAATTTCTCTACGCTGCTTTTGAACAGTGCGGGTGCGAGCGAACCTGGTGCGGACCTTATTGCCAGATTGAGCAAAGTCAGGAAGAGAGACACCACAGACGGAAGAAGCGGCAGCAGCCGGAGAAAGCGCCCTCACTTCCACGTGCGCCACGCGGGAGAGCACCCTAGCTACCCCACCCAACTAACCGCCTGCACTGTCGCAGACCAACTCATCACGCAGCCAGCGGTCCAAGTACTCGACGACTTGGACCGCATCTGCCCCGAGCTGCTCTAGTTTTTGGGAAGCAGCGCCGAAGCTCTCCCCCCTCAGCAGAGAACTCAGAAATACCGCTTCGGACGTGTGAAGGTTTCGGGTGAACACCTGGAACTGCTTGCGCCAGACTAGCAGGTGCGTCTCGAGCCCCGGATTCATGTTGGGCGCTGGTGGTTCGCCCGCGCGCTCAGCCTCGCGCGCCGACTGGTAGTCGCAGCGTAACTGCAACAACTCTACGGAAGGCACGAACCGAAAACGTAGCGTTGCCCACGCGGCGGGCGGAACCGTACTGAGCGTAGCCGCGGTCAAGAGCCGGGCGTCTGCGGCGTCCAATGCTCGGGAGATCGCGAGCTCAACCCGGGCGAAGTCCGCTAGCTCAGGCACAGAGTCAGAGAGTATGTGGGTCGCCACATACGCGGGTAACGCGTCGCCCAGGTGGCGCAGGTTCGGGTTGGAGCTGGGATGTGCGAGCAGGAAGTCCACGACTAGGTTGTGAAAGTGCTCAGCGCCCACACGCCAGTGGACGACTGGAAACATCTCTTTCAGGACGTCGAGCAGACGGAAGAAGTACCCGCTGGCGTACACGTCAAGCCGTTCGGCGCGCGCGAATTCGGCGCTCTCCGAAAAGATAGCTTCGAAAAGAGAACGTGTAGCTTCGTCGGCTTGATCCAGAAAATCCGTTACCCCCGTTGGGTGAGTGATAGCAGCCCAGAACAGGCCCTGGGTCGTACTCAAATTTGCGGGCACTAGACAGAGCCCAGTACTGCTTGAGCGCGCCGTGCGGCTTGGCGTTGTTCTGCCCGAAGCGTCTCCCAGTCGGGTACGCCTTCGTCCCACTCGACCAACGTCGAGACCTGGCCGAGCTGGAGCAGGGTCGCTTCGTAAAGGTTCCACACCTCCTCGGGCACGGGTCCCTCGTGGGAGTCGAACTTGTAGTGGCCCCGGTCACTGTGATTGGCTAGGTGCAGCTGCCACACGCGACTACTATCGATCCCTTGGATGAACTCGAGCGGATCGTAGCCGTGGTTCTTGGCGCTGACCACGACGTTGTTGACGTCGAGCAACAGGCCGCAGTCTGTTCGTCGCGCGACCTCGTTCAAGAACTCCCACTCGGGCATTTGACTGGCGGAGAAACCCACGTAGCTTGAGACGTTCTCAAAGATGAGCCGCGTGCCGAGCGCTTCCTGTGCGCGTTCGATGTTGCGGGTGACTTGCGTGATCGCCTCCTCCGTGTACGGCAGTGGCAGCAGATCGTGGGAGTGGAAGTGACCAAACTGAGTCCAACACAGGTGGTCACTGACCCACGCGGGCTCAAACGCATCAATCAGCTCTTTGAGCTGCCCAAGGTATTCAGCGGAGGGACCAGACACCGAGCCCACGCCCATCGAGACGCCGTGAAACACGAGTGGAAGGTCTTGCCTCAAGCGGCGGAGCACCGCTCTTGGTCTGCCCCCTCTTCCGAAAAAATTCTCGCTAATGCACTCGACCCAGTCGACGTCCAAGCCGGCGTTCAACGCCTGGTCGTAATGTGGGACCCGCAGTCCCACGCCGTGGCCCAGAAAAGGTCTTGGGTTCATGTCCGGTCAGTCATAATGTACTCACCCACGGCTAGGAAGAGGCGCGCTAGCTGCCGATGATCGCGAAGCATGACCCACCTGCAGACCCTTATCGATCGGATGACGCACCCCGGGTTGCTCACGGCGGTCGCGGTGAGCTCGGTGGTCTTGTTTGTGCTCGGGGTGCTCGGCGTTCCTTGGTTCGTGTCGCGTATTCCCGCGGACTATTTCACGCGGGCGGAGCAGAAGACGCTTGGGATTGGTGAGGTCGCGCACCCCGGGCTGCGTTGGATTGTGAAGGCGCTGAAGAACCTGCTGGGAGGCCTGTTGTTGCTCTTGGGGATCGCGATGTTGGTGCTCCCAGGGCAAGGCGTCCTGACGATCGCTGCGGCTCTGTTCTTGATAGATTTTCCTGGGAAGCGTCCGTTGCTACGTCGTTTGATCCACACGCCAGTGGTGTACCGAACGATCAACGCGATTCGAACCAACGCGGGTCGGCTGCCGCTAGACAGTTTTCACGCGGACGGACTTCCTGTGGAGCCGCCTGCGCCGCCGCGGGACAAGTCCTAGCGGGCAGCCCTTTGGTGTCGGGGCCTCACAACGTCAAGCGACCGGCGCCGTTGATTGTTGCCTGTCGGTGAGGCTGGTTGACACTGTTACATCGCTGCTTAGTTTCCGGAGAGTTCCGAGCAGTATCACGCAGCGCGCGCTTTGGAACTCCCTGCACAACCCAAGCCCGACCTTTGCGGGGTCACTGACGCTGATTTCACCACGTTCCCACTCGCACGTCCACGGTCACCTTCGAGAAAGCCTCTATGCAACAGCCCAAGAAACCCTCGCGGAACAGCAAACTCACTGAACAGTCTTTTCCCGTGGGCTCCATCCCTCTCTTGCCCCTTCGAACGGGGGTGCTCTTTCCGGGGACCGTGATGAGTTTCACCGTCGGGCGTCCGCGGTCTGTGGCGCTGCTCGACGTTGTCGGCGTCGGGGACTGGGTGCTCGTCGCGAGCCAAAAGTCGTCCAAGGTGGTCACCCCCAAGCTCTCCGACCTCTATCAGGTCGCGACCTTGGCCAAGGTCGTCCATTCGGTACGCACCTCGGAGAACGCGTACCGTCTTGGCCTAGAAGGGTTCGCGCGATTCGAAATCACGTCACTCAGCCAGTCCGAACCGTACATGCGTGTCGAGGGCGAAGTCCTGCGTGAGATTGACTCCGATGAACAAGAGTCGATGCTGCTCGCCGAAGAACTGGCGAAGCGGATCTTGGAGGTCAAGGCTCAGGGAGGAACGCTAGGTGAGTCCCCCGAAATTGGAGACAACCCAAGTATTTTCGCTGATCGCGTCGCCGCTGGCCTTGGCTTGGAGACAGAGAAGGCTGTCGAAGTCTTGAGCATCGCTGAACTCCCTGCTCGACTGTACCGAGTGTTGGCGTTGTTGGCTGAGCTGACCGCGACCGCTGATATCAAACGAAAGATCCAGCGTGACGTTCAAGATCAGTTCGGGAAACAACAGCGCGAAGCGATTCTCAGGCAACAACTACGCGCCATTCAGAAGGAGCTGGGCGAAGACGATGGGGGCGGGGAAGACAGTAAGCTTAAGCAGAAGCTCGCTGACGCGGAGTTGCCCGAAGAGGTGCAGGAGATCGTGACGCGTGAGCTGAATCGACTTGAGAGCGCCGGGCGAAGCGCCGAGGGCAACGTCATTCGAACCTATTTGGACTGGATTGCCAGCCTGCCATGGGCGGCGAGGGCTAGCGTGCGCGAGGACCTGAACGCCATGGCGCGCAAGCTTGACGACGATCACTTCGGCCTTGAGGACGTCAAGAAGCGCATCCTTGAACACATGGCCGTGCAGAAGTTGTCCGGCAATCCTCGCGGAACCATTCTGGCGCTGGTGGGCCCACCTGGGGTCGGCAAGACCTCCCTTGGGCAAAGTATTGCGGACGCGACAGGACGTCCCCTGGTACGTATCGCGCTCGGCGGGGTTCGTGATGAGGCGGAGATCCGGGGCCACCGGCGCACGTATGTAGGCGCCTTGCCTGGTCGAATCTTGCACGCGATTCGAAAGGCAGGGGTAAAGAACCCGCTCGTGCTACTTGACGAGCTCGACAAGCTAGGGACGTCGTGGGGGCATGCACCGGAAGCTGCCCTGCTTGAGGTTCTGGATCCCGAGCAGAACAAATCTTTCACGGACCACTACCTAGAGACTCCATTCGACTTGTCCGAGGTCATGTTCATCGCGACAGCGAACACTCTCGAGACTTTGTCGGGGCCGCTCCGCGATCGCCTCGAAGTTGTGGAGCTGAGCGGCTACACCGAAGAAGAGAAGCTCGCGATTGCGCGGCGTCACTTGCTTCCCAAGCGGGCAAAGGAGAACGGCGTCCCGGACGACTTATTAGCGCTGAGTGATGAGGCGCTGCGTGTCCTGATCGGCTCTTACACGCGAGAAGCGGGGGTGCGTCAGCTCGATCGAGAACTCTCAAGGATCACGCGCCGCGTCGCCCTGAAGATCGCCCAGGACCAAGACAGCACCGCGGACAC
>JBDKJZ010000001.1:0-41806 GCA_039796375.1 Pseudomonadota bacterium | reverse complement strand
CTTGATGACGGCTATCGACCGAATCGAAGTTAGGGGCGTTACGCGCTTATTTGGTGGGACCGCCGCCTTGCGCGGGATCAACTACGACTTTTGCCGAGGGACGACAACGTTTGTTCAGGGAGCGAACGGCGCCGGGAAGAGCACGTTGTTATCGATCGTTGGGACAATTCTTAGGCCGACGTCGGGTCATGTAACCTACGCACCGATGGGGCGAGACCATGTGGTCGCCCGTCGGCACATCGGGTGGGTCGGGCATGAGTCCCATTGTTATCGGGAGCTCACGGGCCGGCAGAACGTTGAGCTCTGCGCTAAGCTCTACGGAGTCAACGCACGGGAAGCTGTGAATCGGGCAGCGGAGCGCGTCCAGGCCACCCGGTTCTTCGACCAACCTGTCGGGACGCTGTCACGCGGGCAAAAGCAGCGGGTGGCCCTGGCGCGGGCCCTAGTGCACTCGCCGAGCATCCTGCTGCTCGATGAGCCTCTAAGCGGATTAGACCTGAGCAGCGTCGAGCAGTTCGAAAGGATCTTGAAGGAGGAGCAGGGCAGGGGCGGGATCATCATCGTGGTCAGCCATCGGCAGGGCTGGGCGGAGACGTTTGGTGCAGACGTCCTGACGATTCGGAACGGCCGCGTCGCCGACAACGGCGCCCCCTGATATCCAGATTTGTCTTAAAGATGGAAATGAAGGGTACCTGGCAGCGTGGCTCAAGGGGCTGTCGTTGGGGTCAGTGCTGCAGCTGCGAGCACAAGCGGGAGAAGAGGGACTCCGCTGGGGCTACGTCGATTACCGGCTCACTACAGAAGCGTCGCAGCTCAGCAAGTGTGTTGAGGTTGTTGGGTCCGTCGGGTGCGCTTAGCAAGATCGCGTCTGGAGCGCCCAGACTCGACCACGACGCCTGCTTGGCCGCGAGCACGTCGTTCAGGACTCCGAGACGATCTGGGGCGACTAAGATCCAACGGCAGGGCCTCAGGGCGAGTATCAAGTCGAGGTTGGTGAGAGGGAGGCTTGGCGGAGAATCCCTCTCCGCGAGCGGTGTGAACAGTCCCCCCGCGGTTTCGACGATGCAGAGTCGGTTCGGATGCGCCAGTTCATGGTCGTGGACCCAGCGAGCGGCCTCGACGAGTTCGATCCGTCTTCCCTCGCGTCTAGCTGCGAGATGAGGCGACACCGGGTTGCTAAGCGCGTAGAGGGGAACGAAGGGTCCCGGCCCATTTTCGGAGAGCTTCGCGGCGTCGGACTCAGGGAGATAGAACCCGCTCTCGATCGGTTTCACGCCGAAGCAGACGGTTAACGGAGCGCTAGCGATGAGGCGGCTGGCGACGAATGTCTTTCCGACGCCTGTGCCCGTTCCGGCGATTAGGAGACGCCCCGTAGGGAACGGTGAGTTGTTGCTCGGAGGTTCGGTTGTCATAGGTGTCTTAGCGCCCCGAGCAGCGCCTCTTCGAGTCGCTCTACGTCGTTCCACGTGAAACTTGCGGAGAGAGTCAGCCTGAGCCGGCACCCGTCTTCCGGCACTGTGGGTGGGCGGATCGCCTGAACCAGAATGCCCCTCGAGAGGAATTCGTTCGCCGCAGCCTGAGCTGCGCGGGGAGTTCCGCAGAGCAGCGGAAAGATTGGGCCATGGCGCCCGGCGGTCGTAAGACCAGAGGGGATGGCCTGCGAAAACCGGGCGCAGATGGCTAGGAGGTGCGCTCTTTCGGCATCCGCGCGCGCGAGGCGCTCTAGCTGTTGCTGGAGGCCATGCGCTAGCCGGGGACTCGGGGCCGTGGAGTACATGAATGAGCGCGCCCGATTCCAGAGCCAGGTTCGAAGGGCAGAGGAACCCGCTACAAACGCGCCTTGTCCGCCAAATGCTTTCCCAAAGGTCCCTAGCAGCGCGTCGGGTGTCACTCGCTGGGCAGCGCAGAGCCCAGCTCCTCGTGGGCCAAACACTCCAAGCGCGTGAGCCTCATCGACAAGCAAGGCCGCGCCGTGGGGTCGAGCGGCTTCGGCTAGGTCCGCGAGGTCGGGGGAGTCTCCGTCCATGCTGAAGTAGCTCTCGGTGATGAGCCAGCGCCGCCTGAATGTGCCCGGACCAAGCTGGGCGCGCGCGTCCTGCGTGTCCAAGTGCCGGTAGCGGCGCACTGTCGCGCGGGAAAGGCGGCACCCGTCGATGACGGATGCGTGGTTGAGTTCATCAGAAACGATGAGGTCTTCGTGAGTGGCGAGCGCCGTCAGGAGTCCAACATTTGCCGCGTAGCCGCTAGAAAAGAGGAGAACAGCGGGTGCGGGAAGCCAGTCCTCCAGCGCTTGCTCTAGCGCCCGGTGTTCCGGGCGGGTCCCGTGTATCAGGCGTGAAGCGCCGGCGCCGAGGGCTGTTTCACGTGAAACTGGTTTCGCCGCGTTGTCGTCGCGCGGGTCGGACAGGGCGAGGTAGTCGTTCCCCGAGGCGTTGAGGACGGGGAGGCCGAGACTCGATGCTGCCCTTTCAGCAACTCGGGCGCTCGGGTCTGCAGGATCTCGGAGCAGCGATCTTGCTTCTAGACCTTCGAGCTCGCGGGTGAGGTGGGCGGTGAGCGTTTCCAAGCTTGGATGTCCTAGCAGGTGACCTTCGACGAACCCAACCTGGACAATGTTTCACGTGAAACATGTCCAGTGGTGTGGCGCCCGGCCCGCTGGGTCTGAGGGGCTCAGGGTAGCGCGCACACCAGGGCGCAGACGCGGTGAGCGCGCCGCGAAGCGCGACCCCATCACCAGTCCCCGGCGCGCCCCGAGCGACGACGGCGCCCAGCCAGTGCGTCGCCGGCAACCGCGCGGGGTACCGTGGTCCGCCGCGCCAGGCGCAACTGGCGAATGACTCGCAACCTGGGGAACACTAAGCGAGCGGCCATTCTGTACGTTTCAGCTACAAGACTGTGCGAGACCGGTCCTTCCGCGGACCCGTATCACGCGCTGGTCCGCTCTGAGCCCTCGTGGCGGGCCGCCAGGCTCCCGGCACCGCACCTAAACCGCAACAGGGACGCCCAGGTTGCGCGCACTGGAAGGACGCAGACGTTCACAGTGCGCGCCAAAGTCGGAAAACAGTCTAGCGCGCCTGGATTGAGCTTCCCGGGGCGACCGAGGAGGCGAGCACGCAGCCCAAGGGAACGAAGCCCGAAGATCGACAGGACTACTCGAACCCTGGGCAGCCGGCGAAGCCGCGTTCCCGAGCGAAGACGCGTGAGGTTGTTGGAAGCCGCGCAGCATTGAGAGACCGCACCCAATGTACGCGCCAGAGGTGAAGTAGAAGGAGCCGACCCTAAAGGAATCAGCTGCGCTTCGACCCTCCGAGGTCTGCCGCCCAAAAGCAGCCGCAGGAGCCAACACTTCGGAGCCCGAGACGGTCCCTGCAGCAGAGGAATATAGAGACAACGGAGTATTAATAACAATCTGAACGAATATGGCTCAAAGTGACTAGAAGGCCAACCGGCCGATACGTCCAGTGCACGAGGCATAAAAATCAGAGGGTAGTTATTAGGCGACGAGCTGCCCCGAGATCCCGGTCAGTTTCCGCGCTAGCTCGTAGCCATTAAAACTGAAGATAGTTTATAGTCCCCGCGCACTCAGCCCAGTGCTGACAAATTTGAGTGCGCGCGTGAGCTCATAAAAAACCCGGTGCACTTATGACGACCGAACCCAATATCGGCAAGGCTCCGTCCAGAGGCAAATACGACAGGGCGATGAGCCGTGCAGAACGACTTGCAGCACAGCGTGAACAGATAGTTGCGGTCGCGCGTCTCGCTCTGCGCAAGCAGTCCCCACTCGAGTTCACCATGTCTAACGTGGCTGAGCAGACGGGACTCGGCCGGAACACCGTGTACAGTCACTTTGCTCACATCGACGAGCTCACTGGGCTGGTGCTTGAAGAATCCTGGCGTTCCCTAGTCGAACTCTGGGACGCCACAGAGGTCGACATGGGAACTCCGGTAGGTGCGGCTGAACAGCTCAGCGCTCGGTGGTTCCGCGCGGTCGACGTGGCGGTCGATGAGCTGCAGGTGGTGCTCGGCTGTGACCGAGCCCGGGTGGCATCACGTATCTTGTCTGAGGTGCGGGCGTTCAGCGACGCGGGAGCGCATGCGGGCACCTTTCGGAGGCCAGACGAACTTCGGCTCGTGGCGCTGAGCGCTGCCGTGATCGCGGTACTCGACTACTGCGTGCGATCTACGGACGCCGTCCTCGGCGCTCCTGAGCTGGTCGCTGACGTCTTGGTGCGCGCGCTGCGGTAGCGTGTCGGGGTGTGGACCCGCCGGTGCTAGGGACAACGGTGCCAGGGACGCTAGGCGCCCAGAGGTGCCCCGTGTTCGTCGACGTGTTCGAGCGCTTGATCGACCCGAACCAGCATCTCGCGAACCGAGTCCGCGCTGCGACGACGGAGCGTGTCGACCTCACCTTTTTCCGACGTTCGGGCGGCGCGCTCTTCCACCAGATCGTTTGCGAGCGCCAGCGCGACGAGCAGAAAAGCCTGTGGGTGCGAAGTTTGGACTCCGCCCAGCTCTCGGAGCTTGATTTCGACCAGGCTGCCTAGTTGTTGCAGGGCCTCGGGCGCAGCTGAGCTGACAACTCGGAAATTCCGGCCGCCGATTTTGAGATCCACCGGGCGCTGAGCTGCGGGCATACGCGACAAAATATCACTCCAGGGCTCCGCGGTCGCCGTCGGTCAACGATCCCGCAGCCTAATCTGACGGCCCACGGGCCCAGCCTGCGACCAGGAGCGCGGGCAGCGACAGCCACATCGCGTCGAGCTGAAGCCCCAGGTGCCAGGTGAGTTCACTTTTTGAGCCCACAAGATAGTCCAAGCCGAGAGTGAGCCCGCCGGCAGCCGAGTAGTGTCCCGAGTAGTTGAACCCACGGATCCCCCAGAACGCCCTTGCACTAGCGCCGGCGGACGTACGGGCCGAGAAGCGAATGATCGGGGAGGCGCTCAAGACGAGCGGCAACGGATCAATCGGGATCAGCCAACTGCCACCCGCCGCGAGGCGAGCGTCATTGAAGTTGACGGTTCCCACTTCCAAAAACGGCCCCACGCCCTGGTCACTCGCGCGTTCTCTCAGAAATAGAGTGTCGGCTCTGACGCTGCCGTGGAAACAAACTTCCGCGTGAGTCTCGGAGCGTAGTGCGCAGACCGCGGGTGTCACGCCCAGGGAGGCTTGGGGTTTCGCCACGGCCGAGTGGGTCGATGCGAGCGCGCCAACTAACCCCAGGATCGCGAACCCGATCTTCCGTCGCATGTTCTCGGGCCGCGCAGCTTGAGTCAGTCGCGAGTCAATTGTCTAACTGAGCGCAGAGCGCCATGGTGGACGCGCACGTGCGGCAGTCGATCTTTTGGTCCTGCCCACGTAGGCACTGCGAAGTGGTGACGCCATCGGCAGCGCCCGAGCAGACGCGACCATTGCCAGTGTCTTCGATCGCCTCGAGAGGGAACTCCACCAAACAACCAAAGCAGACATCGATCGGAAAAGTGAAGGCACCGGAGGTGACCTCTATCCCTCCAGATGTTTCACCAAAAACTCTGACAGAGGCGACTACCGTTCGGACTTCCCCTCGGGCGCCCGCCGACAGCGCCTCGAAGAAAGCCTGGCCGCGAGCGGGTGGGATGACCGTGACCAGGGCTGTCCCGTAACCGGGCGCTTGCGAGTCGCTTGGGTGGACGAAGCCGCCGGTCGGGACGCTAAACTCGTCGAGTAGGGCGCCGTCAGCAGTCGACAGCTGGACTTCGGCGCCTCGCAGCTGAATGCCTTGAGTTTCGGCGCGGAGCTGCTCCTTATCACCGCGTGGCGTCAGCTGATTGGCGACCAGTAGCGCGGCTTCGTAGGATCGGAGGAAAGCCACGTCGAGTGTTCCCCGCAGAAGCTGGGTCGAGCCCGGATCTGCTGTCACCTCACAACTTGGAGGGCTGAGTAGCAGCACCGCTTCAACGTAGATACTGGTGTTGTTGTCCGCGCAGGTAGAGGTCGCGAGAGCCAGAACGCTTGCGATAGCTAAGTGACCGGGGGCGATAATTTGCATTCGAGCGAAACCTCTTGCGGGGGTCGGGACGGCGCGACCTGAGCAGTGTAGCCGGGCGGCCCTGACAACGCCAAAATTGGGGCGATTCTTTGCTGCAGTGTGGGTTCAGCGCGTGGCAGGCGCCCGCTAGGCCAGGGTGGACGTTATCTGTTGAAGCTGATCGAGGGCCAGTTTTTGGAACCGGATCTGACCGGGTTCTGTGGCCAGCACGAACTGCACGTGCGCCCCCCCTCGCTTCTTGTCGTTGGCGAGCAAGCCAGCAGCGCTCGCTAGCGGCTGCGTCGAGAGATCGGTGGGGAGGCCGAGCGCACTCAGCAGCCGGGTCACGCGGGCTTCGAGCTCCAGCGGGGTGTGTCCGAGGCGAACGCCAACGCGCATCGCCGCGACCAAGCCGAGGCTCACCGCCTCGCCGTGCGTCAAAGCGCCGTACCCACCGTGGGCCTCAAGCGCGTGTCCAATCGTGTGCCCGAGGTTCAGGCTCGCGCGAATCCCGCTTTCGCGCGCGTCCTCTGAGACGACTCTCGCCTTGACGGCGATGCAGCGCCGGACCAGCTCAAGCGACATTTCTGAGTCGCGTTCCCCCACGCGGCCTGCTTCTCGCTCAAGCAGCTCGAACAGCGGAGCGTCGCCGATCAGCGCGGTCTTCACGACCTCCGCCAGAGCGCTTCGAAACCCGCGGTCAGGCTCGCTTCGCAGCATCGAGATATCGCAGAAGACAGCGGTGGGTTGCCAGAACGCGCCGACGCAGTTCTTCGCGCCGGGGAGATCGACGGCGGTCTTCCCGCCCACCGAAGCGTCGACCATACCGAGGAGCGTCGTAGGACAGCTGTACCAAGAAATCCCCCTCATCCAGGTCGCAGCGGCGAAGCCAGTGACGTCAGTGGTGACCCCTCCTCCGAGCCCCACCAGGCGACTCTTGCGATCCAGGCCTGCGGCTAGGCAGCCTTCCCAGATTTGAGCGAGAGTGCCGGGGTTCTTGTGCTCTTCCCCCGGCGTCAGCCGAAACGTGGTGGGGGTGTGTCCCGCGACTTGCATAGCGCGCCGCACGACGGCGCCGTAGAGCGGGTCGACGTTGGTGTCCGTGATCATCAGGGCAGCGGACGCCCCGACGAGCTCCGCTGACAACCGTGTTGCGAGCAGTTCATTTCCGATCTCGACGCTGTATGACTCCAGGCCCGCAGCGACCCCAATCGGATCTCTCGTCCAAATGGCGTCAGCGGCTTCGGCGACTGCAGCCGGTGAGTCCTGGCTGACATCGAGCTGTGCATGCGCCTCCGCGTAGGCCACGAGGCGCGTCTCGAGAAGCCGTGCGATCGCGTCCGGACCCCCGCGAAACAGCGGACGCTGGGTGGGGTCGGCGGCGGCCCGACCGAGCAGCGTCTGAAGATCCGCGCTCAAAGTGATGACGACGGCGCGGTCCAGCGCGAGCAAGCGGGTCTCTCTGCGGAGTAATGCGCCTCCGCCCACGGCGATCACTCGCGCTCCCCCCTCGGAGAGGAGCTCAGTCAATACCTGGGTTTCGAGCGCTCGGAAGTGCGCTTCTCCATGGGTGGCGAACCATTCGGGAATGCTCAACCCAGCGCGCTGCTCGAGCTCGAGGTCGAGATCCACGAACGGAACACCGCGGCGCGCTGCGACCAGGCGCCCTACGGTGCTCTTGCCGGTGGCCATGAAGCCGTTCAGGATTAGCGGACGAGTGCTGTAGGCGTGCATTCTACGGGGCTCATATCACCTCGCGGTGGGCAAAGAAAACTGCGTGACGCTGCCGGCAAACGAGCAGGGTGTTCAACACGGGTTTGGAGCGCTATGCCCGCCCGGGAGACACGCACCATGATCGAATTTGAAAAGTACCAGGGCTTGGGCAACGACTTTGTGGTGGTCGAGGTGGCCAGCGCCGCGGACTTCTCGCCCCGCTGGGCTCAGTTCCTGTGCGATCGGCACTTCGGCGTAGGAGCCGACGGGGTACTGCTGATTTCGCCGCCGGGCCCGAATGCTGGACGGGCTCGGGCGCGCATGACAGTTCTCAACAGCGATGGGTCTGAGCCGGAGATGTGCGGCAACGGACTGCGCTGTGCGGCGCTGCACCTGGCCCGCAAGGCCGGCGAGCGCTCGGCGTCATTCACCGTCGCCACTGGCGCGGGCGAGCTGCAGTGCGACTTTTCCGGAGATTCGGATGAGGCTGCGGTTCAGATAGGTTTGGGACAGGCCCGTGACTTGGGTGAGCTACGTTTCACTAACGGGGACGAGCAGCTCATGCTGCGTCGCATCTCAATGGGGAATCCGCACGCAGTGCTCTTCGGGCACGAGCACACCGCCCCCCAGATTGATGAGTTGGGTCCGCAGATTAGCGCGATGCTTCCCGGCGGAGCGAATATCGAGTTTGTGACCCAGGTGGATGCGCGGACTTTTCGTGTGATCGTGTGGGAGCGGGGCGTTGGGCGGACGCTCGCCTGTGGCACGGGCGCCGCGGCGACGGCAGCTGCGGCGATCTTGGCGGGCCGCGCGCAGCATGACCGACCGCTAGAGATCCAGCTCCCCGGCGGGAGCTTGGAGATCGTCGTTCGGCCGGATTGGGGTGTCTCTCTGAAGGGCCCAGCGCGCCATGTGTTCGGCGGGAGTCTGAAGCTGCCGCCAGGGTGAAGTCAAAAAGAGGCCGAAAACTCAGCCATTCTCTGACCATGTGATAGGGGCGGAGCATGGTCCAGTCCGCCGAGATTTCACCCAGTCCGTCGAGGCAATCTCCTCAGGCTCAGTTCGTTGCGGCACTCGGGGGGCGCGTCGCGGCACTCCAAGAGGCTCTGGCTGGCCTCGAGACCGAGCCCTATTCGGTCGTTCGAAGAAGCACCCTCCGAAGGCGCCTGGAGGCAATCGGCGAGGCCGCGGGAGTCCTAGGTTTTGACGCTGCGGCGAACGCGTTTGGCAGCGCTGAAGAGGTTCTGGCGCAGAGCAGTGACGGCGTCAGCGCTCAGGCCCTGAGCGAGCTTCGGGCGACCCTCGCCCTCGTCCCTTCGCTCGTGCCGGACGACCCTGATGCGTGCGCCCCAGACTCGTCTGCTCTGGGTGCCATGCGGGCCGTAACGGTGATCGCGCTAGGGCTAGTCGCAGGTCAAGCCAAGCTGAAGCGCGTGTTCAGCGGTGCTCCGCAGCTTTCGCTCCACTTCACGGTTGAACTCGAGGACGCGGCTACGCTGGTTGATAAGTACGTTCCCGACCTCGTGCTTCTGGATGGACGGCGGGTGGACTTGAACATCGCCCTTCAAGCGCTGAGTCCGCTGTCTGTTTGTGTCGTCGTTGAGGCGGATCTGGCGCGCAAGGCCGAGCTGACGAGCTACGGCGCGCTGCTCGTGTTTGCGCCTGGCGCCCGCTACGAGGACGTCCTGTTCAAGGCGGTCGAGGCGGTCGATGCCGCACCCGGCCTAGCGCCAGCGCCGGCGCAGCAGGACTACTCGGTCGAGAGCCTCGTGGACGAGATGGCTGAGGACCTGCGTCAAGGATTGATCGGGGATATGCGCCGTGGAGATCCGTCGCAGAGTTTCCATTTGAATTCGTCGCAGGACGTTAAGTCGGCGTTGTGGGGGGCAGTCGCCCGTGTGCGCGGTCTGGTCCACGAACAGACAGGCGGCTCAATTGCGTACTCCGCGGCTGGCCCGGATGGCGCGATCCTGGTGGGTGGCGAGAAGAGCGGCAGGGGAACGCGGGGAAACAGCGACCCGTCAAGTCTTCGACGACGGCGGGTTCTTGTGGTGGATGATGACCCCGCGATCGCTTGGTTTCTTAGCTCAGTGCTGCGCTCCGCCGGGGCGACTGTGATTGAGGCGAGCGATGGTCTTCAAGCGTGGGAGATCGCGCAGCGCGAACTCCCAGATTTGGTCATTAGCGATATGACGATGCCGGGGCTCGACGGTTTCGGGTTATGCCGGAACCTGAAGCGCGATGTCGCGCTCTGCGACGTTCCAGTGGTCTTGCTGTCGTGCAAGGCTGAGCTGCTCCAGCGTGTTCGGGAGCTGGGTGTTGGCGCTGACGGTTATCTGGCGAAGGAGGCGGACGCGCCAGAAATCTTGGAGAGGTGCGCCGAAGCGCTGCGCTCCAGGAGTCGCATTGAGACTCGCCTCTGCCAGGAGGAGACAGTGCACGGGCGGTTGGACGGAATCACGCCGCGCTTGGTGTTGCAGCTCGCCTGCGAGGCGGGGGGTACAGCGCGCGTGACCTTCAACGATGCGGCGTTCAGTTATGAGCTATACGTCGGGGACGGTCGGCTGCTCAGCGCCTCTCGTGTTTCCAGAGATAATGTGCGCGAGATTGGGGACCCCGTGCTCCCAGGGTTGCTTGGAGCGCGGGCTGGACGCTTCGAGGTGACGCGGGTCAACGATACCGTGCAAGCTGAGTTCTGCGGCAGCCTGTCAGTGGTGCTCGCGCCCCACATTCGCAGAGCCCGAGCTGCTGGACGCGCCGTTCAAGGGCCAGCGCTCTATGAGGTCGTCAGGCTCCGGTTCGACAGCGATGCCGTCGCCGCTTACCGAGCGACCTCGCCTGCAGTGGTTTCTCGCTTAGTCGAGAAATTGCAAGATGGCCTGGCGCCCGCGAGCCTACTACGTAGCGTTAGCGCTGGACTACTTGAGTCCGTGCTTCATGACCTGGCGACTCGGGGCGCGATTTGTTCTGCCCTTGACGCTCACGGTAACGATCTAGTTGAGGCGGACGTCGCGAGTGTCTTCGCCCAGCTGATTGATGTCGACGTGCGCACCCCAGCGGTTGGCGACGCTATCCTTCCCGCACTGGGTGCGCCGATGGTGGGCGCCTCCTCGACGGCGGAAGACGTCGATAAGGCCGTCGCCTTCGCAGAGCAGTTGCAGGACCGAATCGCGGAGAGCCAGAAACCACCGCGTGCAGTGCCGCTGCCGAATCGCGACATTGTGCCGCCCGTTCCGAAGACGCTCTTCCAAACCTCGCAGCTCTCTATGGCCCGGGGCCGCGAGGAGCCGGAGGGCGACCACGAAACTCCCTACCCCGAGGTTTTCGAGTTTTCGGACGTGGTACTCGGGGCTCTTTCGAGAACCCCTGTGGCGCCCTCAGCCGGGCGTCGTCCGGCGCAAGCGGCAGCGACGCTGCTGCGGAAAGAGGCACGCAACGTCGGCGTTGACTCAGCGGTGCTGGAACGGTCGGTTCGAACGGGGACGCCCGTGGTCCCGCGAACGCAGCCCTGGGTTCTCGCGCAGCCAATTCCCCAAGGAGCACTGAGTCTCCCGTTGATCCTGGAGGGTGACTCAGTCGTGGCCGAGGCTGCTCCCACGGGTGTGGTCGACAGCGGAATCCAAGGTGTGGATCAGACGACGCGACGGTGGTTGGAGCAATTCCGTTCGCGAGCGCGCGGTATCCGAGAATTTCTCACCCGCGATCCGGATTCGGAGACGCCGCCGCTCGTTCAAGCAGGTGTGGTCGCCAGGGCCGAAGAAGTCGCGGCCTCGGCGCAGCCATCGCCGGCGAGACTCGAGGCGGAGACCTCAGCCGCGCCGCGTGAGCCGGCGCCCGAGTCTACGGCGTTGCCGCCGCTCGGGGACGCCGACTTGAAGACAGCGCCGCCAGCGGGCGCGGTTGAGAAGAGCGCGCTGGTCGCGCATGCCAAGGTCGCCGCGAGCGCACTGCGAAATGTGGGTCCCGCACTCAAGAGCGGCGCTTCACGCGTCGCATCACTCGGCGCGCCCCTCGTGCTCGGGCTGGGTGCCGCAGGTGGCGCGTTCATGTTGGTGAGCGTGCTGGCGCGCAGCCCAGATTCAGAAGCAGCGGCGCCCGTGCCAGCGCTGCCTGCGGTCAATGCCGTGCCCGCAGTGAATGCCGCATCCGACGCGGTGCAGTCGCCTAGCGGGGATGGGGAGACGCTGAACCGCGATGACGCGTCGCGCCTCGCGGAGCTTGCTCCCCCCGGTGCGGCGCAGCCTGTCGCTGCAGCGGACGCCTCGTTACGTCTTCAGAGCCGGCACGCTGAGCTGCCAGCTGGAATCGAAGTCGGGCCTGGAAAAGGGTTGTTTGAAATTGACACGGGCGGCAAACACCGCATCTACGTTGAAGGCGTGTTTGTGGGGCGCGGGCCGGTTCGACGCGTGCCGCTTCCAGTGGGAACCCATGCCGTCGAAACTCGCCTGGATGGCCACGTCCAGCGTCATGAGGTGACAGTTGTGGAAGGAAAACGCACGCGCACCGAAGCCGTCGGTGTCCCCGGGACCGCGGCCTTGCGCTGACAATCGGGGTGGCATGAGCGGGCAAAGTTGACTACCCACTTGGCCTGAATGCCTCGCTGGATACGACCCCGACTGCTCGACCTAGGTTGGCTCTGTTCGTTGGTGTTGCTGCTTGCGGCTTCGTCGTGTCGCGATAAGCCACAGCCCGTAGCGGAGACCGGCCCTGGCACCACCGGCGCAGGCGTGGCGTCCGCGGCCCCTTCATCTCCGCAACGGCGGGACGAGGTGAGCTTGCTGGAAAGCGTTCAGTTTTGCGAGCTGCGTCACCGCGGACTCTCAATCGACCTGGGTTCCGACTGGGGTGATAGTCATCGCTCGTTCCACGTCGGGTCGTCTCTTGACGTCGAGCCTACCCTGCGCGCGGGTTCGTCCAGTGGGCGCGTCCGGACTCGAAAACTCGTCTACGATTTCTGGATGGATGCGCCGGCGCGCAGCGTCTCCGTCAGTTTTCGCGCCCAGGGTGAGGCCGCCTCCCAAGTGATCTTGTTCGTGGACGGTCGACGCGTGGGTGCCGCACGCCTAACCAAGGAGACCTCAAAGGTCCACCAATTCGGTCCGTTCGACTTTGAGCTGTCCGCTGGGCGGCACGAGCTGGTCTGGAGGTTCATCGGCGGGAGCCGCGTCGCCTCAACCCCTGTGGCGCTGCTTGACTGGGTCCGCCTCTTCCTTCCCGATAACGGGCCTCAGTCGTATTCTCCCGCCGTCAAGCAGAGCGTCCTTCAAGACGTTGTGCTCGGTGACGTGCCGCGGGAGGGGCTGGCGATTCGCGCACCCGGCTCTGTGCGATGTCCGCTGCTGAGCACCACGGGTACCCGCGTCGTTGTCGATGTGGGCTATTGGGGTGTGGGCGAAGGGGTTGCTCAAGTCGTTGCCGTGACAGCTGACAGTCGCCGAGTAGTGTTGGCCGAGCGGAAAGTAGTCGGTAACGACACCGCTCAGTGGTTGGAGCTTGACCTGGCGCTCGACGCGTTTGATGGCCAGCTCATCGGGCTTGAGTTTGCGGCGCTGGAGTCAACAGCGGCAGGTCGGGTGGTCTTCGCGGAACCGCGGCTCGTGAAGACCCGGCCAGAGGCGCAGGTGAATCTCGCACGGAATGTTGTTGTGGTTATCGCGGGTGGATTGAGTCGAAGATTGATCCCGCCGTGGAGCGATCGGCAAGGGAAGGGAAGTCTCTTCGACTTGGCTGATCAGGGTGTCGTGTTCGAGGGGTATAGAACCACGTCGACGTTAGTCAGTGCCGTAGTCGGATCGTTGCTCAGTGGGTTCCCACCTGGAGCGACCCAAATGCTCGATGCCAGCGCGCGCTTGCCAGAGCGAGTCCCGTTGCTCAGCGAAGCTATGCGCAAGGAAGGCGGACGGAACGCGTTCTTCACCAACGTGCCTTACACGGCCGCGGCGTTCGGTTTTAACCGAGGTTGGCACGACTTCGTTGAGATCTCCCCGGTCGCCAATCGTCCCGCTACTGAGCCGTTCCTGCTAGCCAAGCGCTGGCTGGAGACGGACATACAGCAGGCACCCGAGCGCCGACGACTGGTGGTGATGCACGTGCGTGGTGGTCACCCGCCCTGGGACGTTTCTTCCGACGAAGCGCAGCTGCTGCCTCCGAAAGACTATGAGGGGGTGATCGAACCGCGCCGCGCCGCGAGTGTGCTTCGCGACTTTCGGAACCGCTCGGCTAGGTCCGCGCGCAAGCTCAGTCCCCAAGATATTGTGCGGCTAGACGCGCTTCAGGACGCCGCGATCAGAAAGCATGACGTTGGCTTGGGGATGATACTGAAACTCCTTGAGGCGACGGGTCAGCTTGAACAAAGCATGGTCGTTTATGTGGGCGACGTCGGGATGGTCAATCCACCCGCCATTCCCTTTGCACCGGTCGGCAGGCTGCAGACGAGCCGGCTGACTCCTCCGCTGATTGTGCGCTTTCCGAACAGGCTCGGCGCCGGCACTCGAAACGCGTCTTTCGTTTCTCCCACCCACTTGGCGAACACGCTCTATCGGGCGCTCGGGATTCCCGTGCCAGACAAGGTTGGGGGGCCGGACCTGTTCGATGTGCTTCAAGGCGGCTCGGGCGTCCAGAACCTCGGGAGCCTCGCTCGGCAGGGGAATCGCTATGCCTACCATCTGGGTAAGTGGCGCTTGCGCGGCGCGCTCGGAGAGACGCCGAGGCTGTGCAATATGGAGGTGGATCCAGCGTGCCAGCAAGACCAGTACCTGGCTGAGCCAATGACCGCTCACTGGCTTTGGCGCAGCGCCCTTCGGAGTTTCCAGCTCGAAGGTGGTGGTGGGTTCAAGCGCGAGAACGCTGAGGTCGACGAGACCACTGGCGCAGCGTTGTCGGTGTACGGCCTCTAGACGCCGCGCCGCTCGCCCCAGAGTGCGATATGTAGCCGAGGCGAATAGCGAAAACCATTCGCGATGCAGGCGGCAGCCACCCACGGCGAAAGAGCCGCTAGCTCCGCCGGGGTCCGGGCCTGAGGCATCAACAGCACCCGCGATTTGGGCCAATTGAGAGCGTCCACCAACTCTCGGGCCTCGCTCAGGTCTTCGTCGCTCTCGACTACGAGCTTCAGATAGGCCCGGTCCGACGCGCTAAACACCGAGAGCGTAGGACGAAGGATACGCCTGGACAGCGGGTCCTTGGCGTTGCCGAGCTTGGGTGAGACGTTCCACTGATTGATGCGGGCCCACAGTGCGTCGTTCGGAAGCAACGTCCCGTTCGTCTCCACTTCCACGCAGCGTCCAGCGCGCTTCGAATCGAGGGCCTGAAGCAAGAGCGGGATGCGCTTCTGTTGTAGAAGCGGCTCGCCCCCGGTGATCACCAGGTGGTTGCAGGGTGCCAACTGTTCAGCGACCTCAGTGACGCTGAGTTGCTTGACCTCCGTTTCACGGTCGTACTTTTCGAAATTCCAGGTGTAGCTGGAGTCGCACCAAGCGCAGCTCAGGTTGCAGTCAGCCAGACGCAAGAATGAACAAGGCGTGCCGGCGTTCGGACCCTCGCCTTGCAGGCTGTGAAAGATCTCGGAGACCCGCAATGATTCGGTCGAGGCCATGGCTTGTGCGTTCAAAGGTAGGGGCCGTGTTTGCGCTCGCGCAGCACCCATTTCGTGTTATGGGGGGCTTTATGGCTCAAGACAAGCGCGGTGGTAGACCTCTCGATCGACACCGTCCGGTAGAGGTGGTCGTTGGGTTTCATCGTCTGGCTGAGGGCTCAGTGCTGTACAAGTGTGGAGGAACTGTGGTGCTGTGTACGGCCAGCATCGACGAATCCGTCCCCAAGTTTCTCGAAGGCAAGGGCGAAGGCTGGCTGACGGCTGAGTACCAAATGCACCCGCGCTGCAATCCCAAGCGACGCGAGCAGCGCGACGGGCGCAATCGCCCAGTCGGCGGACGAACGAAGGAGATTGAGCGGCTGATTGGGCGAAGCCTACGTGCGGCGATCGATCTGAAGAAGATTGGCGAGCGGACCGTGAGCATCGACTGCGACGTCCTGGAGGCCGATGGCGGGACTCGTACGGCTTCGATCACAGGGGGATGGATCGCCCTGGCGCTGGCTATGAACAAGTGTTTTGCGGCCGGCGTGCTCTCGGGCCCTCCGCTGAGAGACCAGGTGGCGGCCTTGAGCGTTGGGCATGTCGATGGCGCGCTAGCGTTGGACCTCTGTTACGCCGAGGACAGTAGCGCTAGAGTCGATATGAACGTCGTCGCCACGGCGAAAGGTGCGCTTGTGGAGCTGCAAGCGACGGCTGAGGGCGTCGCGATGCCAAGAAGCGATATGGATGCAATGGTCGATTTGGCCTTGCTGGGAACGAATTCGTTGTGCGTCATTCAGCGTGATGCGCTCGAAAGCGCCGGTGTCCGTCTAGAGCGGGTTCTCAAAGGATAACATTGGCAGGTCTAGGCAAAGTAAGGCCGCACAGCGGCGGGCGTGTTACGGTGAAGCTGACCGGCAAGGACGAACACCGGGTGACGTATGAGCTGAGTTGCTTGGTAGCGGAAGCGTCTCACCAGGGAACGGCTGTTGTTGAGCTCGCTACCGGCGTGGTGTCCGTGGACTGCGAAGCTGCGCCCGATTGGATTTCGGCGTTTGCTCAAGTCTTGCTACGCGGCGCTTGGCGGACACGCGAGAGCACCCCGTGGCCGCGGCGCCTGACCCGTTGGCGCGCCGCGCCGCAGGACTGAGCGCGCGAAAGCGAGCACGGCCCGAGACACGGGTTGTCGGGTCGCGGGCGATCGCCCATGCTTCGGCGATGCGCGCGCTGCTGTGGCCTCTTTTCGGATGTTTGGCTCTATTCGCGGCGGGGTGCATGGGCACCGCCGTACCCAGTGCCGTACCCAGTGCCGCGTCAGTGCCACGCAGCCCGGCACCCGCCGGCCGGGAGCAGCCCACGGCCGCCCATGAGCTGAACGGCGCGGATTCAGCCTACGCACGCAGTGAGTACGCAGCGGCACTCGCGGGTTACGCGCGGGCCAAACGGGAACCTACGACGCGTCTTCAAGCACAACTCGGTGTCGCCCGCGTGCAGCTGATGACGGGTGACTACAAGGCTGCGGCTGCCGCCTACGAAGCTTTTTCGTCCGCAACCGTGGACCGGCAAGCTGAAGCCGCGCTGATCCGTGCGGACGCGCTTCGTCGCACTGGCAACCCAGTCGAGGCGGAAGGATTCTTGCGGGAACTGAGCCAACGAAACCCTTCGCGAGCGCTCCGGGTCGCCCACTGTGAAACGTTGCTTGCGCTGGGTCGTCGCGGGGAGTGTGAGGCGGTGTTGTCGCCGGTCTTGAATGACTACAACGAAGAGCGCATCCCATCTGAGGCAGGTCGTGAACTGGCGATGGTGGCCAGGGCCGCGTATTTGCTTCGCAGTCCTGAAGAGGCCAATGACACCTTCAATGAGGCGGAACAGACACTGACTCAGGACAGCCAAGTCCTGCTGTGGCGCGCGGAGCTATTTCTTGAGAGATACGACCCGGGTCACGCTGAGGAGGTCGTCAGCGAGGTGCTTCGAATCGCTCCGAATCATCCTGAGGCGTTGGTTTGGATGGCAGAAGTTAAGCTTGCGCAGTCGTTCGACTTCGCTGAAGCCCGGCGGCTCGCGGAGCGCGCACTGCTGGTGAACCCAGCGCTGACGCGCGCCTACTTTGTGCTCGCGGGGATCGCGTTGCGCGACATGTTGCTTGATGAGGCGACTGCGTACGTTCAGCGGGGTCTGGCGCTCAACCCAGAAGACCTCGAGCTGCTGAGCATGCAGGCGAGTGTCCGCTTTTTGGCCGATGACCACAGCGGGTTCGCCGAGACGCGGGAGCACGTATTCAAGCTGAACGCTGAGTATTCACGCTTCTATCAGGTGGTGGGGGAGTATGCGGAGTGGGAGCATCGCTACGAGGACATCGTGTCGATGATGAGCGCGGCGACCCAGATTGACGACGATGATGCCCGGGCGCATGCACAGCTCGGGCTGAACCTGATCAGAAGCGGCAACGACCGAGCGGGGCTCACTAGCTTGCGACGCAGCTTTGCAAAGGACCCGTTCAACGTACGTGTCTTCAACACACTGAATCTCTACGAGGAAGTTGTGGCGAAGCACTATGTCGATGTCCCGGGCAAGCGCTTCAATCTGCGTTACTCAAAGGAAGAACGGACGATCCTCGAACGATATGTGCCGGCTCTATTGGATGACGCTTGGGAGCGTTTCGAGCGATACTACCAATTCCAGCCCGCGACGCCTGTCGGGGTCGAGCTGTATGCCGAGCGCGAGAGCTTTGCGATCCGGACAAGTGGCTTGCCGCAGACCGCGATCCAGGGTGTTTGTTTTGGAAGGACCGTTGCGAGCATGAGCCCGCGACGCGAGCAGTTCAACCTGGGCATGACGCTCTGGCACGAGCTCGCCCATGTCTTTCACATTCAGTTGTCCAAGAACCACGTCCCCCGTTGGTTTACTGAGGGACTCGCCGAGTACGAGACTTTGGTCGAGCGCCCCGAGTGGAAGCGGGAACAAGATGTGGAACTCTACGATGCGCTCCGCAACAAGCGGCTGCCCAAGGTAAGTGGCATGAATGAGGCCTTCACGCACGCCGAGGATCTCGGTGACGTCACTGTCGCTTACTACGCTTCAACTCAGATCGTCCGTATGCTGGCTGAGAATTATGGGCGCGGAAAGTTGCGCGAGATGCTGCTGCTTTGGGGAGAGGGTAAGCGCAGCGAGCAGGTATTTCAGATCGCGCTCGGCTTGAGCAGCGAGCAGCTGGACGCGCAGTTTGCGGATGAACTCAAGCGAAGGTTGAGTCGCTACGACGGTCAGTTCATTCCGGTCCAACGAACTGGCAACCCTGACCGAGTGCGAAAACGGGTTCGGTCCGAACCGCGCAACGCTGACGCTCACGCTCGCTTGGCGTTGCTCGCGTTGCAGAGCGGTGACGATGAGGCCGCGGGCGCCGCTGTCGCTGAGGCGCTAAAGTTGTCTCGTGATCTGCCTGACGCCCTGTGGTTGAGTGCCCAGTTGGCGCTCCGTCAAGAGAACCATTCGCTAGCGAGGTCGCTCGCAGAGCGGCTCGTGCAACTGGGCAAGGATGGGTATGAGACACAGCTAGTCCTCGCAAGATCCGCCCTGATGGCGAAAGATGGGTCCTCCCAGGAGGAGGCGCTTCTGAGGGCGCATGCGCTGGACCCTTCGCAAGCAGAAGCGCTTCACGGATTGCTCACGTTGGCCCGGTCCAACAACGACAAGGGCGGTATCGAGAAGTCCCTCGTAGGGCTAAGCCGTCTTGAGGAGCACAACGGAGGCGTTTTTCAGGAGCTCATGGACTTTCTGCTGCACTCGGGGCGAGCCAAGGAAGCCGTGTCCGTAGGGAGCGCCGCGGTGTTCGCGGATATGGAGGGCGTCGGGACCCACGTGACGTTCGCAAAGGTTTTAGCGGCGGCGGGGGAGAACACGAGAGCGGAGTTCCAGTTTGAGTCAGCGTTGGCCTCGCCTGGTGAGGGTAGCGACAAGGCTAATGCGCATCTTGGGTACGCCGAGTTCCTGAAGGCAACAGGGCGGGCAGCGCGCGCAGAGGAGCACGTGGAGCTAGCCCGAGCGCTGGCGGCTACGGCGGCACGGCCTTCCCGTTGAGCGCCGCGCGCCCGCCGTTGCCTCCGGCTCGAGGCTCGGCTGTCGCTAGCGATCTCAGTCAGTGTCTGCGCCGTCGGTGACTTCGCCGCGGATGCCGAGTGCCTTGGCCTTCTTGTACAGGTGTGAGCGCTCAAGGCCCAGGGCCCTCGCCGTAGCCGCCATCTGATGCTGATTCGCCGCTAGCGCTTCGGTGATGATGGTTCGCTCTGCGTCCTCGGCTAGGACACGAAACGGAACACCCGCCCGGAACAAGCCGGTGACCCGGGGGGCGCCAGCCATTCCCAGGGCGTGCCGGACGTCGGAGTCGGTGATCGTATTGTCGGGTGACAGTATGACCAGGCGCTCGATCAGGTTCCGCAGCTCGCGCACATTTCCCGGGTAGGAGTGTTGCTGAAGGGCCGTGACCGCTGCAACCGTGAGGGTCACACCAGGACGTCCGTGAGCGCTCTGCGCCAGCTTGATGAAGTGACTGGCCAGCTCGGGGATGTCATCGCGACGCGTTCGCAGCGAGGGGAGCTGGATTGGAACAACGTTCAGGCGGTCGTAGAGATCCGCGCGAAAGCTTCCGTCCTCGCAGGCAGCCAGCAAGTCTTTGTTTGTTGCGGCGATAACTCGCACGTCCACCCGCAGGACCTCGCTACCGCCGACACGCTCAATCTCTCGCTCTTGGAGCACTCGAAGCAATTTGGCCTGCATGGTTAGCGGCATATCGCCAACCTCATCGAGGAATATTGTCCCACCGTCGGCCCGCTCGAACTTGCCCCGACGCAGCTTGGTTGCACCTGTGAAAGCCCCTGCCTCATGTCCGAAAAGTTCGCTTTCGATCAGCTCAGAGGGAACTGCGGCGCAGTTCAGCTTCTCGAGCGTGCGGTGCGCTCGCAGCGACGATCGGTGCAGCGCGCGGGCAATGAGTTCTTTGCCGGTGCCCCGTTCACCCGTGACTAGAACGCTTGCGCTTGAGCGGGCGGCGCGAGCGACGAGCTGCGCGAGTTCTTTCACGACGGGGCTGGCGCCCACGATCTCTTCAAAGTATCCGGCCGCGCGTTTCAGCTCCTGCGATTCTTGTTCCGCTTTGGCGAGGCGGAGAGCGTTCTCGACCACGAGCAGCAAGCGATCCGTGGAGAGCGGTTTTTCCAGGAAGTCGAGCGCGCCGAGCTGTGTGGCTCGGACGGCAGCGTCGATAGTCGCGTGCCCGCTCATCATCACGACGGGCATGGTGTTGCCCGCAGTTCGGAGGCCCTGCAGGAGACTCAGCCCATCCCCATCGGGCAGGGCGACGTCAAGTAGGGCGATGTCATACGTGCCCGCCTCCAGTCGTTTCGTAGCCAAAGCCGCTCCGCCGGCGAGATCGACGCTGTAGCCCTCAAGTGTGAGGGCTTTCTTGAGTGTACTCAGAATTGCGGCCTCGTCGTCGACGACAAGCACATGACCACGTGACATTTTCAGAGTCTACTCGATTCGCGCCCAGGTCTGCTACGCTCAGCTCTCGATGAGTAGCATGAACGCCACCGCGCGGGGCAATCTGGGCTCGACGCCACTGTGCGAGCTGCTGATATTTTGTCTCGAGCGGAAGCTGAGCGGGTCGATCGTGATCGAGACACCCGGTGTTGGACGCAGCGGTCTCACACTCGCGAACGGCGCAGTGGTCAAGGCGAAGACGCCAGAGCTGACGCATCGCTTGGGTCAGCTCTGCGTACGCTTGGGGTATCTCGATCAGGACGACGTGAGTGCGGTCGTGGACAGTCAAGGCGACCAGCTGCTCGGAGACGCGCTTCGGGATCTCGGGCTTCTGGAGAGCGCGCAGCTCAAGTTCGCGGTAAAAGAACAGCTACGGAGCCAGGTAGATTGGCTCAGTCAACTCGGTGCGAATTCGATCTATGGCTACTTCAACGCGAAGGACTTTTTGGCGAAGTGGGGTGGACATAACCTAGACGTCGATCCGCTGAGCCTAATCTGGTCGGCGAGCAAGGCGTCCATGCCGGATGAGCGCGCCGACCAGGTCACGGCGCTACTCGGGTCGCGCAGCTTGCGTCTGCATTCCGCTTCCCGAGTGGCGCGTTTCGGGTTTGATGCGCGCTCTCGGAGTGTGCTGGATGTACTTCGAGCCAGGGCTTATAGCTATGCGGAGCTCGTCGACACGGGCCTGCTGCCGAGGCCGGATCTAGATCGAGTTTTAGCTATCTTGGTCTTGACTCGGCATCTGGACGCGGGCGCGCCCGGAGTGCCCTTAGGCGTGGATCCCGACGTTTCGATCCCTCCAGCCTCTCGGGACCCAGACGGTGGGCAGCGTCCTGTGGTCAAGCGACATCGCCGAGCCGGCGAGGAGGGTGGTAGAACCGAGGCACCGCCGGGGGCTGCAGACGTCGCGGTCGAGCATCGTCAGGAGGAGCTGCGGTCGATGGCTAGCCGAGTTGGAAGCTTGACCTACTACGAGGTATTGGGTGTGCCCCCCGCGGCGGAACCCGCTGCGATCCAGGCGGCATTCTTTCAGCTCGCGCGACATTGGCACCCTGACAAGCTTCCGCCCGCGCTCCGGAAAGACCGCGAGCTCGCGACGAAGGTGTTCTCGCGCATGACCGAGGCGCATCAGGTGTTGAGCAACCCGGCTCAGCGAGCGGAGTACGATCGCCTTAGCCGAGACGGGGTCGGCTCTCAGGAGGAGCAGGAGCGAGTTCAAGCGCTGCTTCGTGCGGCAAGTGCTTTTCAGCGAGCAGAACTGTTGGCCAAGCGCGGCGACTGGCCGTCGGCCGAGGCTGCAGCGATGAAAGCGCTAGATGAAGACCCAGAGCAGCCAGAGTACGGTGCAATGCACGCCTGGATTATCGCGAAGAGTGGTCAGCGAGGGGCGTCGGGCGGCTATGACGATCTGCTCAAGACACTTGACCGGGCTGTGAAGGCTGTCGAGTCCAACTTGCGCGTACGCCTTTGGCGGGCCGAGGTGTTGAAGATGGCGGGGAAACAAAGCGCCGCCATGCGGGACTTCCGTCACGTGGCGGATCTGCAACCGAACAACGTCGAAGCCGCTCGCGAGCTCCGGCTCCATCAAATGCGCAAGCAGGACGATGTCGCCGAGCGCGACGGTATTCTGGGTCGACTGTTCAAGAAGTAACTGGCACTACGACCTGCGACTATTTCAATGAAGCGTTGGCGAGGCTACCACTCTGGCGGAGGGCCTCGAAGAGCGCGATCGCGACTGAGTTCGCTAGGTTAAGTGAACGAACAGCCCCACTGGTCGGGATCGCGAGGACCTGGTCGGGTCGTTCGGCCAGGAGCCGATCTTCCAGTCCGCAGCTCTCTTTTCCGAAGACGAGAGTGTCCCCAGGAGTGAACGCCACATCCAGGTAGCTACGAGCAGACTTGCCACTGAAGAGCCAGGAACGACCTGTGCCCTGTTGTGAGATAAAGTGTTCTGCTTGGGCCAGCGTCTCGTGAGTGTGCACCTGCACGAGATCCCAATAGTCTAGCCCGGCCCGGCGTACGGCATGAGCATCCAATGAGAAGCCAAGCTTTCCGATCAGGTGGAGCGGTGACTGGGTCGCTGCGCAGAGACGCGCAATGTTTCCCGTATTCGGGGGTATCTCCGGCTCAACTAGGGCGATGTGAAATGCAGCCGCCAAGGGCGCTGAGCGCAGGCGGGCGTGTGTCGAGTCGTTGGCGTTTGTCGGCCGCATCCGGCGGTATCATGACCTACCCCGCCGCTTGACGGAAGTGCCGCTACCCAAGTAGCCTCGCGAGTCGGAGCTAAGCTTGGGAATTCGAGCGAATATCGCTGGTTTGGGCGTGGTTGCACTTGGGGTCAGCTGGGCGCCGGGCGCACTTGCAGATGCTCTCGATCCGGCCCTGTCGCGCCTCATCGTCAGTTCGGAGTGTCGAACACAGCTTGGGGCGATCGTCGATGACGAGGGTGTCCGTGAGCGTCTAAGAAGCGAATACGTCGCGGCGGGCTTGTCCGGTCGTGATGGGCTGTGCGCTCCCGACAACGCGGCTTTCAAGAAGCTCGTGGCTCAGTGGGGCTTTGCGCTGGCGCCCAACGCCATGTATCCCGCTCGCACCACGGGATTTGGGGGGTTTCATTTCTCTGTTCAAGCCGCCTATACGGCCATCGATTCCGAAGCAACCTACTGGAAACTGGGTACAGAGGGTGAACGAGACTCGGCGTCTGGAAGCGCGGCCACAAGCGGTAGCCCGCCCGGGATTATCCAAAATTACTCGCTCAACGTTCGTAAGAACTTCATATTGGGAATAGAGGCGCTGGCGAATGTCGGCATCGTCCCAGGGAGCAGCATTATTAACGGTGGGGCGGACGTGCGACTCGCGCTGCTTGAGGGCTTTCGGACGGGCGTAGGCGGGGTCTTCCCAGACGTGTCCGTCGGGGCAGGCGTCAGAACCATCACCGGGACCGAGCAGCTTCAGTTGACGACAGCCGCGCTGGACGTGCGCGCGTCGAAGCCCTTCCCGATCGCGAGCCAAGGGGTCCTAACCCCCTGGATTGGCTATCAGCACCTGTGGATTTTCGGGCGGTCCGGCCTCATTGACCTCACGCCGGGGACTGACCCCCTGGGGTACTGCGGGTTCAGCGGAAGTGATATCCCCAACGCCACGAACAACAGCAACGCCGAGAGCTTCGATGGGCAGCCGGTGTGTCGAGGCGGGTCGTCGCTCGACTACAACAACAACGCTGTCTTCAGTCAGGCGAACCTCGAGCGGCAGCGTTTCTTGTTTGGGCTTAACTACCGCTACGAAGTCGTGAGTCTAGGCGTGCAGTACTTAACGGACTTAGTGGATCCAGCGAGTGCGCAGAACAGCGAGCAGGACAAGCGGGACTTGGCGGTCTGCTCGGACGGTGACGTGAACTGCGAGTCGATGCCGCGTCAGTGGCAGCTCGGGATAGAGATCGGCGCGCACTTCTAAGCGTCTTTCTTGCGCTCGCCCCAGTGTGCGATAGCCTCAGTACGCGATAGCCTCAGTGGAGTACCCGGGGAGAGGCCTCTGCTTCCCTGACAGACGTCTCCGCTTTGGGGCTCGGAGGGGTGTTCTCCACGGACCCGACTTCGGGCTTAGAACCCTCGGTTGCCTGAGCGCGCGGGTCACTTTTGCGACCGAAGGTCTCGGGGACGTCGTCTAGGCGGCCTCCAAAGCGGAGCGCTACTGGGACGCTGAGGAGGCTGATCAAGGCACTCGCGTAGAAGCCCCACGTCCAGTGGTATTGGACAGGGATGACTCCGCGGTGCGGCGGGTTGAGAGCGAGCAAGAGCGCTTGGCAGAGCGTTGTCGCAGCGAAAAGCGTTAGCACGATGCGTACGCCGTGCATTTGTACGATCGTGCGTCGGCTGAGGACTAGGGGGATGCTGATGAGACAGCCCACAGCGCCTCCGCCGAACCAGAAGCCGCGGGAAGTGGTCAGTTGGAAGCCACTCAGCGTGGCCAATTCTGGAATGGAGATTGCGACCCACGGGCAGAAGAACAAGCCCAGCCCAGCGGCAGAGAGCGCGAGCAGGAGGGCTCTGCCTCGTCCGGTGTAGGACCATGCGAATGTGCGGTCGGCCGGCGCTGTCTGTTCCCATTCGGCGGCTTGTTGCTCGCGTACCTCGAAGGATGGGGGCAGGTCGGCGAGGGGGCGTAGCACGATGTCACAGTTCGGGCACACGCTGAGCTCGCCCTCGGTGAAGAGCTCCCGGCAGAACGGACACGCCATTAGGGTCGCCACGATGTTCGCAGGATAGTCCGTGAATCGAGCGCGTCGACCTTACCGTTCCGGATTCTCTCCAAGCGACTACTGCGCATCAGTCCAGCTTTTGGGGGCGCCCGGTTGAACTTGCATCGCCCGCGCGGTATGGCTGCAGCGACGTTCGCGCGCCTGGGCTGTCCATCGGCTTCAGCCGCGCCGCACAATCTAGCGAGCCCATTGTTATCTCGATGACTACGGAAGTGGCACGTCTGTTTGGCCTCAGCGCGGAGTCTACGCGGTTCCGAGAAGCGCTGACCCACCCAAGCTTTGCGAACGAGCGACGGATCGACGTTCATAATCAGCGATTGGAGTTCCTCGGAGATGCGGTTTTGGAGCTGTGCTCGAGCGAGGAACTGTTCGAACGCTTCCCGGAGGCCGACGAGGGAGAGCTCACGCGGCGCCGGGCCCAGTTGGTCAATGCGGACGCACTGGCCGCGTTTGCGCGCGATTCTGGTATCGCCGCCGCGCTCAGGTTGGGCCGTGGGGCAGAAGCCAACGGCCTGCGAGACAGCACCAATGTCCTGGCTGACGCCGTAGAGGCATTGCTCGCCGCGACCTATCTCGACTCGGGCTTGGTGGCCGCTCGGGCGGCTTGTCGCCATGTCATACGCGCGGCCCTTGAGCGTGCCGAGGGCGGTGAGGAACGGGATCCAAAGACTCAGCTGCAGGAGTCAGTCCAGGCGCTCGGCTTCGCCGCGCCGTGTTACTCGCTGGTCGATAGCGGTGGGCCGGCCCATGAGAGATGGTTCGAGGTTCAGGTGAGCGTCGGCGCGGTCGTGTTGTCTTCGGCCACCGGACGCTCAAAGCGAGCCGCTGAGCGCGATGCCGCTGACCTTGCACTGAAGCGTGGACTGACGGGGCTAGCTTCTTCAGAGGAAAGCGAGGCGAATGATGGGATGCCATGAAGGGCGGGCCGTAGACGGGGTTTCCGTCTTGATGCGTGGGGTGTTCGAACGAAGCTCAGGTCGTCCGTTGTCGCGGCGCGCCGCTTTGAGACGGCTCGTGGGTTTTGGGGGAAGTGTCGGCGGGGCACTGTTGCTCAGCCCAGCTGCCTTCGCTGGAAGCTACATGGACAGGGCGAGCATACTCCTCGCTGCCGCGGGGAGTGAACTCGACTACCTCGGGCGCAAGCTATACGACGACGAGCTGGCGAAGGTGCTCACGCGGGTCGCAGCCGCTCGGGCAAAGGCGGCGGGCGAGATGCTTGTCCCACCCGAGGTGATGCTGGCCCATCCCCACCTGCTCATGATGCTGGAGAGCTGCGAGCGCGCGACCGATGCGGCTGTCCTGAAGCAGGCGAAGGATTATCTCAAGTTCGCGCGGACCGCACGAGATGAGGACCAGCTGTTCCGCTCCGTGATGAAGCAGCTGGGATGGCCAGTGGCCGCAATCAAGTAGGTGATCGCGTCGGCGTAGGGGCTGCCACGGGTCCTGCGCGCTAACGACCGTCGCTGCCCGGAGTGGGTGTGCCTTGGGCCGCGTGTGCGGTGGCACCAGGGCGGGTCAGCGGGAGTCCTTCAAAGGGTGGGAAGTGCGCTACTTCCAGGGTTGTCGGTGCGTACTCGGTCAGGTGTTGGCTCCGTAGCTGGCCCAACAGCTCGTTCAGCGCCAGATGCCGCTTGTCGCGCAGGAGCAACCCGCGGATGTTTTCCGCTTCCTGTTCCAGGGTGCGGATGCGTTCGGCACGCGTGCCCCGTCTCCAGACGGCAGCAAAGTACTTCCCTTCGACTAGCGGCTCTTCCACTAGGTCTCCGTCGCGCAGAGATTCGACCGCCTGAAATAGCACAGGATTGACCCGCAGCTGGGGGACGTCCGTGTGGCCGTCCTTCTGGACGAACCCGAGATCTCCAGCGCGCATGTGCGTCGCGGAGTCGGCGGAGTGTTCCCGAGCCAAAGCCGCAAAGCGAGCTGCAGCCTGGGGGTTATCTCGCACTTCTTTGAGAATCGACTCCGCCTTGGCGCGGGTGGCTGTGAGGATTCTCGAGATCCGGATCGCTAGCGGCCGGCGGTAGGTAGCGACATTTGCGTCGTAGAACCGAGCGACTTCGGCATCGTCAACTAGAGGCGTTAACGACTGCTCCAAGGCCTGGGCTAGCGCCGCATCCACATGGGGAGCCACTTGTAGTCGGAAAGCCGGGTCGTGCTTGGCGCGGTCCGCTGCATGTGTATCGAGGAGCAAGCGCGGGACGTACTTTTCGTCTATGTGCTGGCGTAGCGGGTCGCCGGTCAGGGCGCCCAGAGCTGGCATGAGGCCTAGTCGGTTCAGATCAACTCGTGCTTGTGAAACAGTGATGTTTCGCGCTCCGATCTTGACCAGTACTGCGTCGTCAGCCTGAACGACGGTCGCGGCGAGGGACGCAGCGCACAGCGCGCGTAACGCCATCGACAGGTTTAGGCTCGACAAGCGCTGCACTGGCACCCGTTTAGGATGCCGTGGTCTAGAAGGCAAGAGCAGCGGTGGTAGTCCTTACGAGGCCTTGGCGACTCTGCCGTGAGCCACGATACGGCGTTGCACGAGGGGTAACGAGAGAGCGGCGCAACGGGCCTGCGCGACCTCGAGCGCTTCGACGCTTTGGTCGATCGCGATCACCCGACGGCCGAGCTGTCCGCCGATCGCCAGGGTTGTTCCGCTTCCGGCGTACGGATCGAGGACCCAGTCGTCAGGGTCCGTCAGCGCTAGCAGTAGGCGGCGAATGAGAGCCTCGGGCTTCTGGGTGGGGTAACCGGTCCGTTCCTTAGCCACGGGCGCGATAATGCCTATTTCCCAGACGTCGCCGAGGGGGACACCAGGGGTCTCCTGATCCGTGCGAGTCGAGCGTACCCGGCGCCCCGCAGCGTCGGTGACTGCACGTTGCTGGCGAGTTCCCCAGGTGGCGACGGTGGAGCTCGCCAGCGGCTCGTAGAGCTGATTGAAGCGCGGCTTGACCTCGGGGTCCTTGACGTAGCGGAGCAGCACATCATGCACGCGCTGAAAATTGGGAGTCTTGGATGGCCATCGACGATAGCGCCAAATGACTTCGCTCGCGAACGCGTCCGGTCCAAACACCTCGTCGCAAAGGATCTTCACGTAGTGACTCGTCTTGGGGTCGACGTGAACAACCACGCTGCCATGCGGCGCCAAGAGCGTCCGAACGGCTTGAAGCCTCGCGCCCAAGGCATCGAGGTATTCGCCCATTCCACTCCAGCGATCGTCGAAAGCGAAGCGCTCAGCGCGCAGGACCTTGCCTCGCGCGTCCTTCGCTCGGGTCACGCGGCTGTGTTGTCTTCCAGTGAGGAACGGCGGGTCCAGGTACGCCAAGGTGATGCCGCCCGTGAACTCGTTCGCCAGGCATCCAAGGGCGGACAGATTGTCCCCATGGATGAGTTGGAGTCGGCCTGGGTCGGCGCACGCTTCCAGCTGCACCGCCGGCGCCGAGACAGGAGGCGCCTTGAGCCAGCTCAAGCGGACCGAATGACCACGCATCGCGCGGCAGTATCGGGGAAACTCCCCTTGGGCCAAGTTCGCTGCCACCGACCTTGATCGCTAGCGCGTGTCGAAATATGGTCCGGGAAACATGCTGCACCCCTCCGCGAGTAGAACGAGGGTGGTCGTTCAAGTGTGGCCACAGATATCGCGGTGGCTGCGTCTCGACAGGACGCTGTGCGCGCTTGCCCTATGGGCGCTCGTGTCGGGTTGCGAATCGGAGTCGATAGACCAGCGCCCCGAGCGGGTGGTTGAAGAACTCATCGATCGGCTCCAAGCGGTGCACGGTGAACCCGTTCGGAGTCGAATGGCACTAGAGCTGTTCTCCGCTGACGCGCAGCAGAAGATGGCTGAGCGTGCTGAGCGAGCGAGCGCAGCCTCTGGACGGCCGATTTCTGCTGGAGAAATGCTTGTTCCCTCGTGGTTCGCGCTGCGCTTCGAGCCTAAGCGGTTCAGCACCGAGATTAGGGGGCGCTACAGTCGCGTCACTGTCCTCGGAGAGGACCCGACACGGGACCTCGCCGAGGTCCAGTGCATTCAAGAGGATGGCAAGTGGCGCGTCATGCTTGAGTTGCCGCCTCTGCCGCCGATCGAGACACGGGATCGTCAGTAGTTTTGCAGAGTCCAGCGCACCAGCGGTCGTTCTGCAAAGTCGACAGCACAAAACGAAAAGGGCGCGCAGTCTTTCGACGCGCGCCCTCTCAGGGTTGAGCTGCTGGGGATTGAGCGACTCAGTTAGCGAAAAATATCGCTTCGATTTCGTCTTTAACGTGCTCTTCGGTTTGTTCGCGAGCGATCGCGATTTCTTTCACGATCAGCGAGCGGGCGGTGTCGAGCATGCGGCGCTCGCCGAAGGAGAGCTGCTTGTTGGCCTTGAGCCTGTAAAGGTCTCGCAGAACCTCGGCGACGTCGTAGATTGAGCCGGTCTTGATCTTGTCCATGAAGCCGCGATAACGACGATTCCACGTCTGCGTGTCGAATCCGACGGTCCGCTCCCGCAGGATGTCGAAGATTTCCCGGATTTCCTGCTCACTGATGACTTGGCGGAGGCCGACGGCGTTCGCGTTGGAGACAGGAACCATGATCTTGCGATCAGTGTCGAGAATGCGAAGCACGTAGAAGCGCTGCCGGGATCCTGCGATGTCCTTTTCATCGATGCTGATCACCTCTGCTACGCCTTGCGCCGGGTAGACAGCCTTGTCTCCCACCTTGAACTCTAATTCTGCGCTTGCCTGCATGTTTGCTCCTTGATTAGACAGTCAGCCGCTGGTTTCTACCAGCGACTCGACGTCCAGGTTGCGCTGACCACAAACTTAATATAACCGATGGTCATCGCTGTTATTCCCGGGCCCTTGTCAGCTGCTTCTCTATTCGATTGTTTCGCGCAGCTTTCCGCGGCTCCGAGTTCTGGCTGGGTGAACCCCGAAGGGCACAACAGACGCCAGGCGTGCAACGATAGTCGTTAGGGAGGGTTCTGTCAAGTCCTGCTAAGCCCTGCGACCGCGATCCCCCTGAAGCGTAGGCGCGCCCGTGGGCGCTTTCGGCACGGGAGTTAGCGGGCAGGACAGGCTGCTTTCAGCCTCTCTGGCAAGCCGCGGGGGCAAGGCCCAGCACGAGGCCGCGCAGGTGGGAAACAGGGGCTGCTGGCCGTGGTCGTGATGGGTGCACCGATGCGGGCCATGCTGTCGCCGTGATGGGTGCACCGATGCGGGCCATGCTGTCGCACCGTGGGCTGGCGTGTCGGAGCAGAGACTCCACCGGGCGCGCGAGTTCGGAGGCGGCATTCCCGCGTCGACCTGGGCGCTCCGCTGGAAGCGGATGCCCGCTCGACCAGCGGGCACCACCCAAGGGCGATTCACCTACAGCTGTGAAAGACGATTCGCTGGGCTTACTGCGCGGCCAAGCTGTTCAAGTTGAGCATTTCCTCGACGTTGGGCATGACCACCAGTTCCACGCGACGATTCTTGCCGCGCCCTTCAGGAGTGTCGTTGCTCACCAGAGGATCTGTGGAGCCGTATCCAGCTGCGCTCCAGTGCCTCGGATCCAGCTTGCCACCGGTCTCTTCGGTGTTGACCAGGTAGTCCACCACCGAACGTGCGCGCATCGCTGAGAGTCCCCAGTTGTCCTTGTAGGGGCCGCGACTCAAAGGGATGTTGTCGGTGTGGCCAGCGACCTGAAACTCGCGTTGGTTCAAGTCGTTGTCGGTTCTAATGATCTGGGCGATTTGGGAGAGGATCCCTGTGCCTTCGTCGGTGAGCTTGTCCTTGCCGGAGTCGAAAAGAACGTCTCCGGGTAACGCGATGAGCATCCGGTTATCGCGAACCTCCACGGTCAAGCCCAGCTTTGTGAGCGCTTCAAGCTTGCTGCGCAAGAGCTCGAATCGTGCGCGAATCGCGTCGAGCTGCTTGGCCCGTTGCTCGAATTCCTTGAGCGCTCGAGTCCGTTCCTCAAGGCTCTGTGTGAGGCTGTCGAGGTTCACGCCGCTCTCGAGCAGGCGCTTCTTCAAGTCTTGGATCTCGTTGAGCGATGCTTGATAGTCAGCGTCACACTTCTGGTTCTGTTGCCTTTGCGCTCGCAGCTGTTGCTGCAGATTGTCGATCTCGCGCAGTTGGTGATCCCACTCCTCCTGCGAGTAGCCGCACGCGCTGGCGAGGCTGGTGAGGAGTAGCAGCGAGGCAAGTTTGACCCTTTGGCCGAAAATCGATTTCGTCTTCCGCATTGTTTGCACCCTTCGTCGGCAATTCCGCAGCGCCGGCTTAGCGGTGTGTGCTGCTGTCGTCAACTTCCGAATAATACCCAATATTAATAGCTAGTTAACTGCGCCCGGCAGCCGTGTTTCACAGATCTGATGCCAGACTGGGACCCGTCTGACCAGTACTAAACACTAGGCTAGTATGCAACATTTGCGGGGTAAAGCTGTGGGAAACTTGGCCGTTGTTACTGGTCCATCGCACTTTTTACGTTGACACATCGCAATAGGTGGCAATATACGTCGTGCAACATACCTTGTGTATACGCCATCTGGTGTATGCCTGGGAACGCAGGAGGCAATGAACATGGCCGCAAAGAAGACAGCAAAGAAGACCAAGAAGAAGGCGAAGAAGCGCACCGCAAAGAAGGGCGCTTCCAAGAAGAAGGCTTCTAAGAAGGCTTCCAAGAAGAAGGCTTCTAAGAAGAAGGCTTCTAAGAAGAAGGCTTCCAAGAAGAAGGCACGTCGCTCCAAGAAGAAGGCGCGCGCCGTAGCTCCCGTCGCTGACTGAGCCGCGTTTCTTCGCTAAAGCCCGGGTTGTCGCACCACGAGGGAGGTTGCGGCATCCCGGGCGAAGATTTCTTTATCGACCGAGATCTGATGCCTCGATGCCAGCTGAATCTATTCGGTTGCGTCGCCCAGATAGAGTCTAAGTGCACCGGCAGCCCGACGTCGGTCGAACGGGCTATTCGCTAGCTCTTCACGCCTGGAGATCTGCTGGAAGAGCGTCTCGAGGAATTCGTGGAACGCGATGCATTCGCTGATGGCCCGATCTAGGATTAACGGATCGACCAGCTCAGTGTCGGTCAGTTCACTCATTGCGCTCATGAAGCGGTCAAAGCGCGGATAGTCAGCGGCGCGCAGAAGCGGGTACCCCATCGAGCGGAAGTAACCCAAGAACTCACGCACGTATTGGAATTCGTTTACGGGCCCCCACCGATCTTCTGGCGATGAGTGCTGAGCTTTCGAAAAGAAGGCCCGCACGATCTGCGAGAACATCCAGACATCTCGTCGCAGTCGATCACTGTTCTCGACCTTCGCCAGATGGTCATTGAACACGCCCTCAGCCTCGAGGTTGGTTCCCAACGTCTTGCCGAGAAAGAGGATCGAGTTTCGCAATGCAGGCCGCAAGCCGAGCACGGCCTGCTCCGTCAGGTCTCGGAACTCCTGCTCTGGTAGGTGAGTGTCTGGCACCGGGAAATCGTGTTGAAAGGTGCGCCGCATTTCGAGGCGCAAGTTGGAAGCGACACACTCGAGCGCACTCTTGATCGCGATCAAGCGGTGGGAGTGGGTACGGAGCCGAGCGCTGCTTTCGCAGATCTGGGTCGCGGTGACCGTCCAGATCTCACGGCGAAAGCTCTCCGCGAGCAGGCGACCTGAGTGCTTCTGCAGGTAGTCGCTGAGTGCGCGAGCGTCAGAGCGCAGCACGCTCAGCACGAAGTAGGCCCGGCCTGCGGTGCGGGTAGACTGACGGCTTTCGGCGCTGTAGGAACTCAGCAGCCGCAAGTAGCGCATCATCCGAAACAGGGCGAGAAAAGTTAACGCGACTAAGCGGTGTGCTTCTCCTGGGGGGACGGTATGAATCAGTCGTAGTACCTCAGGAGACTGCAGCCGATCGAACTCTGGGCGAAACTCCAAGGCGGTGAGCGGATTGAAATAGGTGTTTCGGCCGATCTCTCGCTGCACCAGCGTGTGCGCCGCATAGAACAGCCGATAAGGGATTTGGGATGCGCGCAACAAGCCTTGCACGACTTCTACGGTGTTCGAGAGTGCGTGGCGCAGCGCTACTAGACTGTCTGTCGGAGTGGCCTGGCTCAGGCCCTCTCCGGCCAAGCGCGCGCGGAGGTTGTCTTCGGGCAGGACGGTTTCGAGGTAGCGGTGAAAGATAAGCGTGCGCTCACGGCTGCCGAGCAGTTGGCGGCAAAGTTCGACCGCCCTTTGGAGCCCGTCGCGAAGGACCGCCAAGCTCGATCGAAAGTCGTACGCAACGATGGCGGTCTTGCGGGGTGGCCCCGGGTGGTTTCTTGGGTTTGCAAAGCACGCTGTTGCCTTGAGCAGGACTTCGAATTCAAAGAGCAGTTCTTCTTTGTCCGGGACAGCCAAGGCCGCGTACCAGCGATCCCGCGCCGCCCGCTGCTCGGCGTGTAGGTCTCGAGTCCTGCTGAGCAGCTCGGAGTACGCGTCGGCTTCCGGTGACGGGCCGGCGTTGGGTGGAAGGGAGTGCGGGGCGGCCATCAGGAGATTCGCGGTCAGGGCTTGAAGTCGAACGGATAGTTGACGGTGGACTCGAAGCCGCGTGACGATGGCGGGAACTGGAGCTTGTTGAGGGCGGCAAGCGTGCATTTCCCGAGCCCCGGCTCTGTCAAGGTCGTTCGCTCTGTGTTCACTTTTGAAAGCGACACCTGACCCTTGGGATCGAGCACGAAGTGAAGTGTAATGTTCCCCCGTAGCCCGGGCGAGCGGGCGAGCTCCTGGTCATAGCAGTCCCGGAAAGCCTGACGGTTCTTGCGAATGACTTCCCCGATCACTTGGGTCGTACGGGTTTCCTCGACGGTGTTACCGAGAGGCCTCGGGCGCTCTACGGGTGAGCCCAGCGGTGGGATCTGTTCGGTGTCAGCGATGGGGAGTGGAGCGCTCTTGGTCTGCTCACTGTCTGGCGGCGTCAACGGGGTGCTTGGGGCCTCCACGGGCTTGACCAGAGCTGGTTCGCCGCCGTCCTCGAACCCCGTGAATTCTGAGGGAGTCTCGGGCTCTTGCGTCGGGGCTCCGCAAGCGGACACCCAGGCGACGGTCAGGACTAGCGCCAGCTGAGAAGCGATCATGGCCGCGAGTCTAGTCCAGCAACGCGCCGGTCGAAACGGAATCGCTCGGGGAGCCTCAGGCGCCCCGGGCCCTCGACCTCGGACCGAGAATCGGTTATCTCGCGGAGACGACGAGTGGACAGAAGCCCTGTCGCTGCTCGAATCCGCGCTCATGACACAAAAACCCGAATCTAACTGCTCGAAATTCACCCGCACGGCACGCCACTTGGCGGCGGTGACCACGGTTGGGACTGTGTTCAGTCTAGGTGTCGCTGCCTGCGGCGCCGGCACAGCAAGCGCCCCAGAGTGGCCTCCGATGGCCAAGGACTGGTACGACCGAGCGGCGGGCTCTTACCGCGAGTTGGACACTGAGGACGCTCAAACGGCCGTCGAAAAGGCGCTCCAGCTCGATCCAACGCGTGAGCAGGTGCGGCTGCTCGCGGCGCAGATTGCCCTTAGCCAGCACGACTACCCTGGGACGCTCAAGCACACGCAGGGGCTGACATCCGCGGAGGCTCTCGGCCTGCAGGGGCGCGCTCACTGGTACGCGGGCGACTTGACCGCCGCCGCGGACACGCTTGAACAGCTCCTAGCGGATCCCCAGGTCCGCGACCCCTGGGCAGACGGCGTCGCGAAGCTGGCCCGGCGCGGCGCCGGCCGTCACCCGTTCACGGTGCGAGGCGTGCTCTTGGCGGTCATGGAGATGCCGCGCTTCAAGACGAGCGCGATGGTGGTCCCGGTCGAGCTGAACGGTCAACCCGTCTTGGCGATGATCGACACGGGGACTGCAGAGGTGGTCATTGACTCTGCCGGCGGGCGAGACCCGAGCTGGCTGAGCTTGCGATTTGGACAGCTTGATCGTCGCGTCGAGGTCAAGGACGTGCCCGCGGTCACGCGCGACCTGTCTGGGATCTCGCGTGAGCTGAACGCCCCGATCAAACTGCTCCTGGGAACGAACCTCTTGCGTCGCCTAAACCCCACCATTGACGCCCTAGGACGCCAGTTTGTCGTTCGGACCTTCGAGGCGCCGCCGCCACCCGTGGCGACGAAGATCGACGTTCAATACGTTCTGGGCGGCGGGATGCTATTGCGCTCTAAGATCGGTGAGGACAGCAGCGCCGAGGACTTCGCGCTGATGATCGACACCGGGATGAGTTTCCCATTGGTCCTGGATGAAAACGCTTGGGGCCGGACCCGCGTCGATCTCTCCCAAAGGCAGCCTGTCGCTGGCGCGAAGGGACTCTCGTCAGCACGCCTGCCCCGAGTTCAGCTGGGCGCGTTCGTGGTTCCAGACGTGCCGGCCGTCAGTGGCTTCCCGTTAGACAAGCTAGAGGGCGTGCTGGGGATCGAGCTCGACGGGCTCTTGGGCTCCGGTTTGCTCGGTGCGTTCCGGGTGACGCTCGTCGATCAGGGGCGCTCGATTTGGATAGAGGAAGGGCCGCGGACCCCCCGCCCGCCCGCGACCAGCGGTCTAGCGACGCCTCCCCCCTCCCCTGCTCCAGCAGCGCCTCCTGCCGGCTGAGCCAAACCGAACTCGCATGGCTCAGATTGCGCTGTACCCTGGAAGCTTTGACCCGCCGACGTTCGGTCACCTCGACCTCGTCGAGCGGGCCTCCAAGCTGTTTCCAAAGCTTATCGTCTCTTTGGGTTTGCACCCCACGCGCCAGCCTCTATTTTCGGACGATGAGCGTATGGATTTGTTGCGCCAAGTCTGCGCACCGTTTCCCAATGTTGAAGTTGACCAGTTCTCGGGTTTGTTGGTTGAGCACGCACGCAGCGTGCAGGCCAGGGTGATAGTGCGCGGGCTGCGAGCGCAGACTGACTTTGAATATGAGCTGCAAATCGCCCACGCGAATGCAGACTTGGGACCCGAGATTGACACTATCTTTCTACCAACTCGGACGCGCCACGGCTTCATTTCCGCGTCGCTCGTGCGTGAGATCTCTCGGCACGGCGGCGATGTTTCGCGCTACGCGCCCCCGGAGGTCTGCAGTGCGTTGCGTGCCAAGTTCGGCAGGTAATCGCTGAGTTGCGCCCGGCGTAGCCCGTGAGGAACCTTAGTCGCCCTGGGTCTGCCGTCCGCGCTTAATGTCAGAGCGATGACGCTTGTCGTTCAGGCGTCGCTTTTTCGCGGCTCGGCTGGGCTTGGTCGCAACCCTCCGCGGCGGGGGTCGCCGAATGGACAGAATCATCTGCACCAGGCGCTCCCTGACGTCAGCCTGGTTCAATAGCTGTGAACGATGGCGATCGCCGACCACAACAAAGTCGCCTGAGAGGGTCACGTGCGATGGGAAAGCGGCGCGCAGACGAGACTTCTGCGCTCCAGTGAGGGCGGCGGTTTCTGCGAGATTGAGACGTAGCTCCACCTTGGAGGAGACCTTGTTCACGTTCTGTCCGCCTGGGCCGCCGCTGCGGCTGAACCGCAGCTCCAGATCTCGCTCAGGGATGAGCCATTCCGCGTCGAGTTCTAGAGAGTCCATGAGGCTTCATGTGCGCCTGGGGTCGAGCGCCCCGCCGAGCTCCGCGTGTCCCGGCGGTCGGACGAGACTGACAGATTCACTCGAACTGGGCAAACGGCGTCGGCATGAACAGCGCGACGAACAGCCCCAAGGTTGCGACGGCGATGAGGCGTCGCCTGGGGCTCAGCTCGCCCGGTTCGCAGGGGGGATGCTGGGCTCCGAAGAAGCGTCCCATCAGGCCGGTCATGATGAACCACATCAGCCAAAATGCCGAGTTCGACAGAGCTACGGCGTAGGTCATCGTCGCGTCTCCCCGAACGACCGGCACCACGAACACCCACACATTGTAAAGGAACAGCGGCGGCAGGGAGTACCGCACCCAGCGCGCAATCTGGTGGTGGCGCTCCCCCAAGAGCGCGTACGCGATGTGTCCGCCGTCGAGCTGGCCCCACGGGAGCATGTTAATCATCGTGATCAAGAACCCCCCCCAGGCGGCGAACGCGGTGGGGTGCAGGTGGACGTCGTACCCTTCGGGCATCGGACCCAGGACTAGCCGCTTGATGAGCCAGTACAGGAGGCTCTGTCCTTCTTGCCAATAACCTCCGGGTAACACGGGGTGTACTTCGGACAGGCTGAGCCCGATGACCATGGTCGGGATCGCGATCAGCATACCGGCGAGCGGACCCGCTGCGCCCACATCGAGCAGGGCGTTTCGAGAACGGATCCGCTCAGGCATCACGATGATCGCGCCCAAAGAGCCAAAGGGCGATAAGAACGGAAGCGGAAGGAAGTAGGGCAATGAGGCTGGAACGGAGTGCATACGCGCCGCGATCCAGTGACCAAACTCGTGGAACAAGAGAATGAGCAGGAACGGAACGGCGAAGGGCCAGCCCGACAACCAATTCGCGTCTTCCGGAGCGACGGGCCCCGAAAGCGTCATCAACAGGTGCCCGGCCCAGAAGACCGATCCGATGGTGAACAGGAAAAGCAGCCCGTTGATGCGGCTGTCCCAGGTGTGGGTGGGCTCGCTCGGGCTCGGCGGCGTCGCTTCGAATTCAGTCACTTTTTCAGGCCTTCGCGCAGTTTGTCGCCCAGCAGCGCTAAGCGTGATCCGAGGGCCGCGTCGAGCGTGCCGATGTTGGTCTGTAGGCGGAAATGACCGGAAGCAAGCGCATCGTCGGTGCGGAGCTCAACAGCCGCCTGGGTGTAGGACGGTGCGTCCAAGGAGCGTGCGATGGTCTGCTGGTCCGCGGGACTCACGAAGAGCGTCACCCGCGAAGCCCCGCGGACCTCAGCGAGTGCTTGCTGTGCGAGCGAAGCGGCGACGCTTGCATCCAGCTCCAGCGCCTTCCCGAGCAGGCGCTCCGCGAGGAGCCTGGCTAGTCCAACGGTGCGCTCCAGCTGGCGAGCGTCGGCGTCGGCCTCCAGCTGCGCCAAGAACAAGACTCGCGCCGCGGCGTCAGCGAGCCCACTAGCGTACCCTTCGTCACGCGCCTGATTGCGGACCTTCTGCGCGCCTGACTCGGCCTGTTGTCGACTCTCTTCAGCGAGCGCAAGCGCGCGCGAACGGATCATTTCAGAGGCTGCGTGCGCGTCCGCTTCGCTGCGAAGAATGACGCGGGCGGCGCCTCGGGCGCTTGCGCCTGCGGGACTCCCCGCGGGCTTTGCGTCGAGCCGACCCTTGAGGACCTGGGCCCTACGCAGCATCCCAGCGCCGTTCGTCTAAAGCGGTGCCCAGATCGCGTAGTCCGCGCGCCAGCCACCTGGCGCGAGAGGCGCGATCAGTGCTCTGCAGACCGCCCAGGTGGCGTGCAGTGTATTCGGTTTTTTTAAGGCGCTCGCCGCCAAGTTGATCCCCACGGAGACCCAAGAGGTACTGGGCCGTGAGCAACCCCAGCGCGTAGTCATCCGACGAGTGCGGCATGGGGCTAGAACCCAAGGTTTCGCCGGATTCGCGGCTCGGGGGCTTCGAGGTTCGGAACGAACGTTTCCCCGGTGATCGTCTCGATCGCCTCGATGTAGCGCCGGGTCGCTTCGACCTTCACGTCACTCGGAATCTCCGGGATAGGGCCATCACCGCCGAAACCCTGGGCCTTGAGCCAGCGCCGAACAAACTCCTTGTCGAAGCTCTCAGGTTGTTCGCCCGCGCTAAACCGCGAGGCGTAGGAATCGGTAAACCAGAAGCGCGAGGAGTCGGGCGTGTGGATCTCGTCGATCACGATGACCTCGCCTGTCGCTGTCTTCCCGAACTCGTACTTGGTGTCGACCAGAATTAGGCCGCGCTTGGCGCACGTGGCCTGGCCGAACGCGAAGAGCGTGCGAGCGGCATCAGCCGCAGCATCGAAGTCGGCCGCTGGCATCCCCGTTAGCTTCAAGATTTCATCTCGCGAGGCTGAGACGTCGTGGTCACCATGAGCGGCTTTCGTGCTCGGCGTGAGCAGGGCTTCGGGCAGCTTCTGGTTTCGCTTCAAGCCTTCAGGTAGCGCGTGCCCGCAGAAGGTCCTCGCGCCGTTTTCATAGTGGACCAAGATGCTGGTCGACGTGGAACCCGTGAGGTAGCTGCGCATGACCATCTCGACGGGGAGCGGCGTGCACTCGTAGCCGACAGTGACATTCGGATCGGGCACGCTGTGGACATGGTTTTCGACCAGGTGCTTCGTTTGCTTGAACCACCAGTTGGCGACCGAGTTCAAGATTTGCCCTTTCAGCGGCAGGGTGCCGAGCACGCGGTCGAACGCGCTGATTCGGTCAGTGACGACGATGCTGCGCTGACCGTCCTTGACGTAGCAGTCGCGCACCTTGCCTTCGTACTTCTCGCCGAGCTCTGGAAAATCTGTAGCGCTCAACGGGTGGCGGAGGATTTGCGCGAACTCACCGTCGCTGATTCGGCTCATGGCAAGTGTTCTAGGGGTTCGCCGTGAGTCAAATCAAGCAGACTGACCTAGAATTCCATGGCCTCTCTCTGCTCCGCGGCCAGGGCTTGGGCCAGGCGCTCGCCCAGCCGGTCAGGCGCGACAGGTTCTGGCTCTACTGGTGCAGCCCGCTCCCGGACAATTTCCACAGCTTTTTGGGAAGTTTGGCTCAACCGAGCCCGAGGAGCGGCTCGATTGGCGCGTCATGTCCCGGACGAGGCACCTGGGCGCTGGATCCCGAGTCTGACAGGTTCTCTGAGCAGGGCAGCGCAGTGGGGCAGAGGGTCGAGGCTTGGGTGGCCGCCGTTGGCCAGAGAGATATCGTCGTCGATTGCTCGCCATTGATGCTATGGCGGCCCGTGCGCTTCGGAGGCGCCGCTCCAGCACTTGTTATGCTACCTTGCCATCTCGCGTTCGGAACCCCCCGCAAATTGCCGCGTGTTAAGGAGCTCGATGGGCGCGTCGTGGTGCTCGACATCGCGTTCGCCGGCCTCGGGAAGGACTCCGGTTTTGAGGAGGTGACCTGGCCGCTGATTGAAGGCTTGGGTGACAGGCTTCGCGCCTGGGTGGACCACCACGATCACGACGACCACCCAAGGTTCGCATCGGACCCGCGCTTCGTGTTGGCCACGAAGGCGCAGCACGGCGCCTGCCCGGAGATGATCACCGAGGAACTGGTGCAGCGAATCGGCCCGGTAGACACCGTCCTGTGCCACAACGACTTCGACGGCCTAGTGAGCGCGGCCAAGTGGATGCGCGGAGGCCGAGAGTGTTATCCAGGGTCGGACGATGACGCGCGCGCTATCGATACTCGAATGGGAAAGCCGTCGAATGCTGGTGAGCGAATTGATCGGGCTCTCCGCGCACGCTACCGGGACGCAGGGCTTTTCGGGATCATCGTGCGGCATCTGTACAACGGCCTCTCGGATTCGGGGTTGTGGGTCCCGATTGATGAAGCGGCGGCGCAGCTGGTCCCGATTGAGAAAGAGACGCGGCGCGCGGCGAGTCAGTATCGACGCTTGCCATGCGGGGTGGCGCTAGTCGACGTACGCCGGGGTTTCGGCACGCTCGACAAGACCCTGCTACTGCTGATGGGTCAGGAGCGTGAACGGGTCAGCGTTGTGATCGACGAACACAACGTGAATGTAGCGGCCGCCTTCGACAGTGGGCTGAACTTCATCAAGCTGTTCGGCCTTGCGGGGGGGATGCCGACGCGCGTCTCGTTGCCGCACAAACAGCTCGCGCGAGTGCTCACTGCGCTGGGGGTACCGCGCGACGAACAAGAGCCGTATTTGTAGTCGAACCCGCGGGTTTTCTGAAGTGACAAGCGCGTTTGGAAAGGGCAGGCTCGGGTGATGCGAGTCCTGATCCTTTGCTCGGCGGCCAGCTGCGCTTTCACGATCAGTTTCGCCGCGCAGGCGGAAGCGCCCGCTCTCGCGGGGCCGGGTCTCCCGAGCGCGGCGTTGGTCTCGCCCGTGAATGAACCGGTGAAAGAACTGCTTCGCGGTCCGCCTGGTCGAAAGCAGCCTGCGCTAGGGCTTGGTCTTCGTGGCGACACGCTGCTGGTAGCCAATTGCCCAACCCGGTGCGACTGGGATAATGCCGTGCGGCTTGGCCTCCCCAGCGCGGCAGTGCGCGAGATGTCCACGCTGCCGAGCGATCCGATCGGCGCGGGACGGCGCGCCACGGTGCTCAAGCACGAGGTTTCGTCGGAATCCGGAGCTGACGTCGCGACCGGGACGCACTGGGTGACGATCGTCGTCGCGACAGATGAGGGAAGTCCGCGTGTGCTGTTCGACGCGGCGACCAACGCTGACAACGCGAAACCGGGAGACCAAGTGCTGGTCACCCCGGGCGACAAACAGACCGAGATTGTTGTGGGTCGATTCGATCCGGCGCTGCAGTTGTGCGGCAGACCCACGCTTCTAGAGCCCCGGATGTTGGTGGGTGAAGATCTGCAACTGCATCGAGTGAAGTACCAGCGCCTCTCCAGCGAAGTCCGTGCCGCCGCACCGCGGATCGTCGCGTCGCCAAGCGATCGCCGGGCACCGCTCGTGCGACTCAGCCCAGTGGGTGCCTCTAGCGGCGCAGAAAACGTTGCTGCCGCCGTCGACAATAGTCCGGAAACGTACTGGACGGAGAGGCGTAGCGGCGCGGGCGAGGGGGAGTTTCTAGTGCTGCGCGCGCCAGAGGCGGTCCCCATCTCGGCGGTGAACTTCGCTTTGCCCCGCATTGGAAGTCCAGCGCTGAGCCCGCGCGAAGTTTGGCTAGTGACCGACACCACGCGTTCAATGTCACCTTCGAGCTTCGAGAGAGCCTCGAAGGCG